>NZ_BAAKJE010000167.1:0-6103 GCF_059704565.1 Massilia sp. NBRC 108631 | reverse complement strand
GCGTCCACGATCTTGCTGCCGGTGCGGGTGACCGGGTCGAACTTGTCGATCGAGGTGCTGCCCATCGGTTCGCGCAGCAGGTCGCCGTCCCACCAGGCCGCGAAGTTCATGTAAGCGGTGGGCGCGGTGGCGTTGATCAGCGCGCCGGTGGCGGTGCGGAAGCCGCCCCGGCTGGCCCAGCATTCCTCGCCTTCGTAGTTCGGATCAACGTCGAAGCACACGCCGCGCCCCACGTCCGCGTTGGAGCCGCTGGCGCCCCAGATCAGCGCGCCGGTGGCCGCGTCGTGCATGCCGGAGCCGGTCACGCCGTAGACCGACGGGGTTTCGTGGATCATGTACACCTGCTGGCCCGCGCGGTTCGGGTCGAATTTACCGAAGTGCAGGGCGTCGCCGTGGCCCAGGCCGGTGGCGTACTTGAACTGGCCATAGCTGTCGATGGTGGCCGCGCCGTACACGATGTCGTCCTTGCCGTCGCCGTCGGCGTCGCCGGTGGCGAACCAGTGCGCGCCCTGGCCGCGCGCGGCGGCGCCGGATTCATTGGTGTCGAATACCCAGCGGCTGGTGAGCGCGCCGTCGCGCCAGTCCCACGCGGCGATCACGGCGCGCGTGTAGTAGCCGCGCGAGAAGATGGCGCTGGGGCGGGCGCCGTCCACATTGGCCACGCCACCCAGGAAGCGGTCGACCCGGTTGCCGTAGCTGTCGCCCCAGGAGGACACGGTGCCCCGCGCTGGCAGGTAGTTGGTGGTCTTCATGGCGGCGCCGGTCAGGCCGTTGAACACGGTGAGGAATTCCGGTCCGGTCAGGATGTAGCCCGCGCTGTTGCGGTGGTCCGCAGTGGCCGAGCCGATTACCACGCCCAGGCCGTCCACGGTGCCGTCGGCGGTCTTGGCCATCACCTCGGCCTGGCCGTCGCCGTCGAAGTCGTAGGCCAGGAAGGTGGTGTAGTGGGCGCCGGCGCGGATATTCCTGCCCAGGTCGATGCGCCACATGCGTGTGCCGTCCAGCTTGTAGGCGTCCAGGTAGGTGTTGCCGGTGTAGCCGGACAGCGAATTGTCCTGCGCGTTGGTCGGCTGCCACTTGATGATGATTTCATAGGTGCCGTCGCCATCCAGGTCGGCAGTGGAACCATCGTTGATCTCGTAGGTGTAGGCCTGGCCGGTGGGGGTGACGCCCGCCGGCGGCGTTTGCACCGGGATCGATTTATAGGCGTTGGCCCAGGTTGCGCCAGCGTCGAAGCCTGGCTGTTCCACGCCGCCCACCACCGCGCGCACCGAGTAGCTGCCGGCTATCGTGCCGGCTGTGTCGGTGTAGTTGAGGGCGTCCAGCGGGGCGGCGTTCAGCTTGGTGGCGCCGCGGTATACATTGAAGGTGGTGCCTGCCGGGTCGCCGGCCAACTGGCGCCAGCTGATAAACACGCCGGCGGCGGACTTGATGGCGACCGCGCCGCGATTCAGGTTTTCGATCTGCTTGCCGGGTGAAGTGATGACGGCGCCGGCACTGCCGGCCATGGCCATCAATGCAAGTAGGACGTACGAGGCTGTTGCTTTCCGAAGCATGGTTTTGTCTCCCTTTGGATGGATTGTTTTTGCCCTGCGCTGCCAAAGGTACTGGAAAAAGTTTGCAAAATGTTCATGCGGGGAGGGCGTGGATGCAATCGCTCAACAAGTCGAGCAAAGCCGTTGTATTCGCGTCTGCGGCCCTGTCATGCGCCACCGCGCCCTACATGCGTATAGACTGGTAGCAAACAAGATCAGCCTCGGAGGGCATATGCGCGGGTTCGCAACACGGTTCGGAATGCTGATGCTGCTGGCGGCCACGCTGCTGCTAAGCGGGTGCGGCTACAACACGCTGCAGGCGGGCGACGAGCAGGTCAAGGCCAACTGGTCCGAAGTGGTGAACCAGTACCAGCGCCGGGCCGACCTGGTGCCCAACCTGGTCAATACGGTAAAGGGCTACGCGGCGCATGAGAAGGAAGTGCTGACGCAGGTGGCCGAGGCGCGCTCCAGGGCGGGCGCCATCCAGGTGACGCCGGAGCTGCTGAACGATCCGGCGGCGTTCGCGCGCTTCCAGGAGGCGCAGGGCCAGCTGTCCGGCGCGTTGTCGAAGCTGATCGCGGTGAGCGAAAACTATCCGCAGCTGAAGGCGGATGCCGGTTTCCGCGACCTGCAGGCGCAGCTTGAGGGCACGGAGAACCGCATTGCGGTGGCGCGCAACCGCTACATCAAGTCGGTGCAGGACTATAACGTGACGGTGCGCTCCTTCCCCACCAACCTGGTGGCGATGATGTTCGGCCACGGCGTGAAGCCCAACTTCTCGGTGGAGAACGAAAAGGCCATTTCCACGCCGCCGGCGGTCAATTTCGACACGCCGCCCAAGCCGCAGCCAGGGAAGTGACATGGCTGCCCTCCGGCTCTGGCTACTGGGTTTGCTGCTGGCGTGCGCGCAGTGCCTGCACGGCGCCGGCGCGCAGGAACTGGCCGCCGTTCCTGCGCTGAACAGGCCGGTCACGGATTTGACAGCCACGCTGGACGCCGCGCAAACCGCCCGGCTGGAGGAAAGCCTGCGCGCCTTTGAACAGCGCAAGGGCAGCCAGATCGCGGTGCTGATCGTGAAGAGCACGAAACCCGAGGCCATCGAGCAGTTTGCCATCCGGCTGGCGGAACAATGGAAAATCGGCAGGAAGAAGGTGGATGACGGGGCGATCCTGATTGTCGCCAAGGATGACCGTGCCTTGCGCATCGAGGTGGGCTATGGGCTGGAGGGGGCGCTCAATGACGCCACCAGCAAGCGCATCATCGAGGAAGCCATCACGCCGCGCTTTCGCAACGGCGATTTCCATGGCGGCATCGCCGCCGGTCTGGACAGCATGATGAAGGTGATAGACGGCGAACCGTTGCCGCCGCCGGCCACGGGCGGACAGGCGGGGCGGGCGGGGCAGTCCGGGCAGTTCTTCTCCGGTGGCATAGGGCAGATGCTGCCGGTTGCACTGGTGGCAGCGGTGGTGCTGGGCGGCGTGCTGCGCGCAGTGCTGGGACGTTTCGCGGGGGCGGCGGTCACCGGCGGCGTGATCGGCGTCGGCGCCTTCCTGATGGCGGGCGTGCTGGCCGCAGTGCTGGCGGGCGGCATCGCCTTCCTGTTTACGCTGCTGGGCGGGGGACGCTCGGGGCTGGGCGGCATGTCGCGGGGGCGCGGCCACGGCGGCTGGATCGCCGGCGGGCTGGGCGGCCTGGGCGGCGGGATTGGCGGTGGCGGAGGTGGCGGCTTCGGCGGCGGCGGTGGCTGGGGCGGCGGGGGCGGCGGCTTTGGCGGCGGCGGCGCATCGGGAAGGTGGTAGCCATGGATATCCGGCGTTTCCTGCGGCACCTGTTCACCACCCGTGCGGCTGTCAGGCGGCACTTCCCGCCGGCGTCCTTGCAAGCTATCGAGGCCGCGATCGCCGAGTCCGAGCGCGGCCACCGGGGCGAGATCCGTTTCGTCATTGAGCCGGCGCTGGATCCGGGGCAGCTGATGGAAGGCATGGCGCCGCGCGAGCGCGCGCTGGAGGTGTTCTCCGAGCTGCGAGTGTGGGATACTGAAGAAAACAGCGGCGTGCTGGTTTACGTGCTGTTTGCCGACCACGCCATCGAGATCGTGGCCGACCGGGGCATCCATGCTGCCGCCGGCCAGCCGGCCTGGAAGCGCATCGCGGCGGACATGGAAACCGCCTTCGCCGCCGGCGATTATGGGGCGGGCGCGCTGCGCGGCATTGCCGCAGTGACGGCCGAACTGCGGCGCCATCTGCCGCGCGGCGGCGGCGGGGTGGACGAACTGCCGGACGAGGTGACGCTGCTCTGATTGGCGCAGGACGCGTGGTGGCGGATAGCGGATAGCGGAGGCAAGGATGGGAACGAAAGTCCTGCTGGACCTGCTGGGCGGCGTGGCCTTGCTGCTGTGGGGCTTGCACATGGTGCACAGCGGGATCGTGCGCGCGTTCGGCACCAGGATCAGGCGCATCCTGGGCCTGATACTGCAAAGCCGCTACCGTGCGTTCGCCGCCGGCGTCGGGGTCACCGCCGTGCTGCAAAGCAGCACCGCCACCGCGCTGATGCTCAGCTCATTTGCCGCTTCCGGCCTGGTGGGCCTGGTGCCCGCGCTGGCCGTCATGCTGGGCGCCAACGTGGGCACCACGCTGATCGTCCAGCTGCTGTCATTCGACTCCTCCGCTTTCGCGCCGCTGCTGCTGATAGGCGGCGTGGCCGCGTTCAAACGGGGCAGCCGCACCATCGTCAAGGACCTGGGCCGCGTGGCCATCGGCCTGGGCCTGGTGCTGCTGTCACTGCACCTGCTGCTCGACAGCCTGGCGCCGGCCGAACATGCGCCGGCCGTGCGGACGCTGTTCTCGGCCATCACCGGCGAACCGCTGCTGGCGCTGCTGATCGGCGCCGCGCTCACCTGGGCGGCGCACTCCAGCGTCGCCATCATCCTGTTGACGATGTCGCTGGCCGCCTCGCAGTTCGTGTCGCCGGTGGCCGCGCTGGCCCTGGTGCTGGGCGCCAACCTGGGCAGCGCGCTCAATCCGCTGGTGGAAGGGGCGGCCAGCAGCAATCCTGCCGACCGCCGTCTGCCGGTGGGCAACCTGATCAACCGTGTTGTGGGGTGCGTGCTGTTCCTGCCGCTGCTGGACCCCGCCGTGCGGCTGATCCAGGCCATCGATCCTAACCCGGTGCGGCTGGCGGCCGACTTCCATGCGCTGTTCAACCTGGTCATGGCGCTGCTGTTCATCCTGCCGCTGGGCGCCTTCGCGCGGCTGCTCGAGCGGCTGCTGCCGGATGTGAAGAACGGCAGCGATCTGTCGGTGCCGCTCTACCTCGGCGCCAGCGTGAACGACCCGCCTTCGGTCGCGCTGGCGTGCGCCGCGCGCGAGACGCTGCGCATGGGCGATATCGTCGACACCATGCTGGAGCAGGCCATGACGGCCATCCTGACCAACGACCGCAAGCTGGTGTACGAAGTGAGCCAGAAGGACAACGCGGTGGACCGCCTGCACGAGGCGGTGAAGCTGTACGTAATCAACGTGACGCATGGTTCGCTGGACGAGGCGGACGCGCGGCGCGCCGTGGAGGTACTGAGCCTGGCGATCAACCTGGAACATATCGGCGACATCATCGACAAGAACCTGATGGAACTGGCCAGCAAGAAGATCAAGCGCCAGCTGCAGTTCTCCGCCGAGGGCGCGCGCGAGCTGGAAGAATTCCACCGCGTGGTGCGCGACAATTTGCGGGTGGCGATGGCGATTTTCCTGTCCGGCGACCTGAAATCGGCGCGCCGCCTGCTGAGCGAGAAGTCGCGCATCCGGGAGCTGGAATTCGCCGCCTCCGAGAACCATATCGCGCGCCTGAAAGAGGGGCGGATCGAGAGCATCGAAACCAGCTCGCTGCACATCGACATCCTGCGCGACCTGAAGCGCATTCACTCGCACATCTGCTCGGCCGCGTATGCCGCGCTGGAGACGGCGGGTGAGCTGGACCGGTCGTTCGCGCGCTGGCGCGATACCGAGACCGATATGGCGCGCGGCAAGTAGGCCGGAGCCTGCGCGCCTACAGCTTGCTGGCCGGGACCGGCTTGCCTTTTTGGACCCTGCTCAGGTAGACCTTGTTCAAGCCCTGGTGGTCCTGCGGTCCGAAGGCGATATCGAGGCCGCCCAGGTTGACGTTCATTTTTTCCAGGGCGGCCAGGAAACCGGTGCGTGTCAGGTCGGGGCCGGCCTTCCTCAAGCCTTCCACCAGCGCCACCGCGTCGATGTAGCCTTCGAGCGAGGTGTAGTCGAATTCGCTCGCGCCGGCGGCCTTCATGTCGGCCTGGTACTGCTTGACGATGGGGACGGACTCATCGAACGGCGACGGTACCACCTGGGTGATGTAGACGCCTTCGGCAGCATCGCCGGCCGCCTTGATGAAGTTGGCCGTGCCGACAAAGGACAGGTTGAAGAACTTCGGCTTGTAGCCGGCCGCGTGCGCTTTCTGCACCAGCGCCGCGCAGGCCTTGTAGGTGCCCACCATGAGCACCGCTTCGGGCCTGGCCGCCAGCAGGGCGGCCAGGCCGGCGTCGACGTTCTCGGTGTTGC
>NZ_BAAKJE010000166.1:0-232 GCF_059704565.1 Massilia sp. NBRC 108631 | reverse complement strand
GGGGGCTTTTCACCCCCATTATCGCTACTCATGTCAGCATTCGCACTTCTGATACCTCCAGCATCCTTTACAAGACACCTTCGCAGGCTTACAGAACGCTCTCCTACCATATGCTTACGCATATCCGCAGCTTCGGTGACTGGCTTAGCCCCGTTACATCTTCCGCGCAGGACGACTCGATCAGTGAGCTATTACGCTTTCTTTAAATGATGGCTGCTTCTAAGCCAACATC
>NZ_BAAKJE010000165.1:0-319 GCF_059704565.1 Massilia sp. NBRC 108631 | reverse complement strand
CTAACCAACTGAACTACCGCTCCGTTGCTTGCGCAACTGGTGGTGCATGTCCGGGATGGTGGGCGCTGAGAGGCTCGAACTCCCGACCTAAGCCTTGTAAGGGCTCCGCTCTACCAACTGAGCTAAGCGCCCATCTGGACCATGCTCGATATGTGTCAGCATATCGTTTTACTACTCAAACTGGCGGAGCGGACGGGACTCGAACCCGCGACCCCCGGCGTGACAGGCCGGTATTCTAACCAACTGAACTACCGCTCCGTGCTTTCGCAACTGGGCTTCATTTATCCGTGTTCTTTAGATGGTGGGCGCTGAGAGGCTC
>NZ_BAAKJE010000164.1:0-284 GCF_059704565.1 Massilia sp. NBRC 108631 | reverse complement strand
TAGCTGCCGCGCTGGGCGGAGCCGGGCGCCTGCTGGATCAGGTAGCCGAGGTTGAGCTGGGTGGCGGCGCTGCTGCTGGCCAGGCGCGTGCGCACCTGGCCGGGCGTGTCGTCGAGCTGCCATTGGCCGTAGCCGCTGCGGTCGAAGTTCTGACTGTGGATGCCGCTTATGGTGCCGGCGTGGTTCACGCCCGCGTCCACGCCCGCCGCGAAGGGCGGGGCGTCGCTGCCGGTGTAGAGCTGGGCCACCACCACCGGGCGGTCCATGTCGCCTTCGATGAAGTC
>NZ_BAAKJE010000163.1:0-4318 GCF_059704565.1 Massilia sp. NBRC 108631 | reverse complement strand
TCGGGGTCTGACCCCGAATTGGGGCCGATGCGGCTCAGGCCGGCTGAGACAAGGGCGCCGGCTTTCACGGCCGGTCGCGGAGGTGGTGCCTGGCGCGACAACGCGGATTGCTGAAGCGTCCTCGTCGGAATTCCCCTAATCCGCTTCGCTCCCTCCTACTAGCGGCCTGAGCCGCATTACCTCTATTTCGGGGTCTGACCCCGAATAGGGGTAATGCGGCTCAGGCTGGTCTGAAGAGGGGGCTAGCCGTGGAGGATGCGCAGGGCTGGCGGGGTGGGGGCGGGACGTTCGTGCAGCCTGAAGATGCTGACCGCTTCGGTGAGGCTTTGCGCTTGCTGCTGCAGGGAGTCGGCCGCGGCGGCGGCCTGCTCGACCAGCGCGGCGTTCTGCTGCGTGACGCTGTCCATCTGGCTGATGGCGATGCTGATCTGCTCGATGCCGTCGCGCTGCTCGCCGCTGGCCAGGGCGATCTCGCCAATGATGGCGTTGACCCGCTCCACGCTGGCCACCACTTCGGCCATCGTCACCCCCGCCTGCCCCACCAGCCTGCTGCCCGCTTCCACCCGCTCGACCGAGGTGCCGATCAATTCCTTGATTTCCCTCGCCGCCGCCGCCGACCGCTGCGCCAGGTTGCGCACTTCGCTGGCCACCACCGCAAAACCGCGCCCCTGCTCGCCGGCCCGCGCCGCTTCCACCGCCGCGTTCAGCGCCAAAATATTGGTCTGGAACGCGATGCCGTCTATCACGCCGATTATGTCGACGATCTTGCGCGACGATTCGTTGATCGCGCCCATCGTGGCCACCACCTCGGACACCGTGGCGCCGCCGCGCACCGCCACCTGCGACGCGGTGTGCGCCAGCGCGCGCGCCTGGCCGGCGTTCTCATTGTTTTGCCGCACCGTGCTGGTCAGTTCGATCATGGAAGACGCGGTCTCCTCCAGCGAACTGGCCTGCTGCTCGGTGCGCGCGGACAAGTCCATATTGCCGGTGGCAATTTCCGCGCTGGCGGTGGCGATGGTGTCGGTGCCGGCGCGCACCCGGCCGACGATGCTGGCCAGGTTGCCGCTCATTTGCCGGAGCGCAGCCAGCAGTTCGCCCACTTCGTCGCGGCGCATCACGTCCGCCCCGTCCATATTGCTGCGCAAGTCGCCCGCCGCCACCGTCTTGGCAATCCCGATGGCCTGCTTCAGCGGCCGGGTGATGCCGCGTATCAGCCACGTCACGAGCGCGCTGCCCAGCGCCAGCGTGGCCAGCAACATCACCAGCAGCGAAATGCTGGCGCTGCGGTGGGCGGCCTGGTTGTCCACTGCCATGTCGGCGGCCAGCCGGCGCGACTGCTCGCCGATGAATACCACGATGTCGTCGATCTTCCTGGTGGGCGCGCGGTCCATGCCTTTCACGAGCCCGTCGACCAGCTTGGCGCTGTCCGGATTGGCCGGGTCGTACTGCTTGAGCGCGGCCAGATAATTCACGCCCAGCTCTTCATGCATCTTGATCGCCTCGCCCACCAGCGGCGTGGCCACCTGCAGCTTGCCCAGCACACCGTCCAGCTTGCGCAACTCGCGCTGCACCTGCTGGCCGGTCTTGACGAAGGCGGCGCTGTAACGCTGGAGATTTTCGGGGTCGTTGCCGCGCAGCAGAATGTTCTTCCATTCCTGGACCTGGATCTTGAACTCGACCTGCGAACTGCGCGCCGTGTCCACCGCTTCGGTCAGCGTCACGGAACGCTGCATGCCTTCGGCGTTACGTTCCTTGATGAAATTGAGCGCGTCCCAGCCGACATAGCCGACCACCAGCAGTGCCGCGAAGAAGAAGCCGCTGAGCAAGCCCAGCCGCACTCCGATCTTGAGGTCCGAGAATTTCATGATGATTCCCCTTGGAAATACAACACGATGCACGGTCTGCGCCATGCCATTCCATCATGTGCTTCCGCACGGAAAAAGCCAAGGGGAAATCACTAAGCGATTGCTAGCGACTCCTACGCGGGGAACTCCAGCCGGTAGACGTTGCTGTCTTCGTTCCAGCCATCGAGCTTGGTGCGCCGGATGAATTGCATGCCCAGCTTGCCCAGCAGCTGGATGGAGGCCGCGTTGTCGGGCGAGGTGATGGCCATCAGGCGCGGCAGGGCCAGCGCGCCGCGTGCGTGCGCCACCACGGCGGCGGCGGCCTCATAGGCGTAGCCGTGTCCCCAGTAGCGCGGCGAGATGGCGTAGCCGATGTCGGTATCGGGCAACACATCGCGCTTGATCAGGCCGCACATGCCCATCGGCACGCCGTCGCTGCGGCGCTGCACCAGGTACAGCGAATAGCCCAGGCGCTCGTACATGGCCACCGGGCCGTCCAGGATGGCGGCGCGCGCCGCGTCCAGCGTGCGGATGCCGCGATCGCCGATGAAGCGTATCCAGGATGGCTCGTTGACCAGTTCCAGGTAGAAAGGGGCATCGTCCGGGCTGACGGTGCGCAGTTGCAGGCGGTCGGTTTCGATAATCAGCATGAGGTGCGCGGCGTGGCTTACAGGGGCCAGTTGTTCGGATCGTCCAGCAGGCGGTACATGACGTACACGTCCACGTAGCCGAGTTTTTGATGGCGGTAGGCCTTGGGCAGGGTGCCGACGATGGCGAAGCCGAGCTGCTTCCACAACACCACGGCGGCCACGTTGGTGCTGACCACGTAGTTGAACTGCATGGCCAGGAAGCCGTCCCGGCGCGCCTGTTCCAGGCTGTGCCGGCCCAGCAGCTTGCCCACGCCCACGCCCTGCGCCGCCGGGCCGACCATGTAGGACGCGCTGGCCACGTGCGAGCCGCGGTCGGCCTGGTTGGGCACCAGGCGGTACATGCCGAGCAGGCGCTCGCCGTTCAGCACGGCCACCCAGGTTTTCACGCCGGTACCGTACCAGTAGGCGCGGCACGCTTCACGGCTGGCGTCGTCGAACGGATATTGCTCGCCGGTGGCGAGGATATCCTGGAAGATGCGCCACACGGCATCGAAATCGGCTTCCGCAATCGGACGGATGTCTATCTCTTTCAACACGCCCCCAGCTCACTATTTTGATGCATGATTGTCATGCATTTTCGCTGCCGGCGCAATCATGGAGCAGTCATCGCAACCGGAAATCGGCTTGCTCCGGGCGCCCCGGCAGGTTCAGCCGGGCCACGGCGCGCGGCGATTCGCTGACGATTTTTCCGCGCCGCATCACCATCCGGCGCGCCGCGCGCAGGCGGATCGCTTCCACCGGGCTGGCCGCGTCCAGCAGCACCAGGTCGGCATGGCAGCCGGGCGCCAGGCCGTAGCCGTCCAGTCCCAGTATGCGGGCCGGCGTCTCGGTGACGGCGGCGTAGCAGGCCCGCATCGCGTCCTGGCCCGTCATTTGCGCCACGTGCAAGCCCATGTGGGCCACTTCCAGCATGTCGCCCGACCCCAGGCTGTACCAGGGGTCCATCACGCAGTCGTGGCCGAAGGCGACGTCGATGCCGGCCGCCATCAGCTCGGGCACGCGCGTCATGCCGCGCCGCTTGGGGTAGCTGTCGTGGCGGCCCTGCAAGGTGATGTTGATGAGGGGATTGGCGATGGCCGCCACGCCCGCTTCCTTCATCAGCGGCAGCAGCTTGCTCACGTAATAGTTGTCCATCGAATGCATGGAAGTCAGGTGCGAGCCGGCCACCCGGCCGTGCAGGCCGAGGCGGTGGCTGTGGCAGGCCAGGGTTTCGATGTGGCGCGACAGCGGGTCGTCCGATTCGTCGCAATGCATGTCCACCCGCAAGCCCTGCTCGGCGGCGAACTCGCACAGGATGCGCACCGACTCGGCGCCGTCGGCCATGGTGCGCTCGAAGTGCGGGATGCCGCCCACCACCTCCACGCCCATGCCGATGGCACGTTTCAGGTTGGCCAGCGCCGTCGGGCTGCGCAGCACGCCGTCCTGCGGGAAGGCCACCAGCTGCATGTCCAGGTAGGGCGCCACGCGGCGCTTCACTTCCAGCAGCGCCTCCACCGCCAGCAGCCGGTCGTCGCACACGTCCACGTGGGTGCGGATGGCCAGCAGGCCGCGCGCCACGGCCCAGTCGCCATAGCGCATGGCGCGCTCGACCAGGGCTTCCTGGGTCAGCTGCGGCTTCAGCTCGCCCCACAACGCGATGCCTTCGAGCAGCGTGCCGGACTGGTTCACACGCGGCAAGCCGTAGCTGAGCGTGGCGTCCATGTGGAAGTGGGCGTCGACGAAGGGCGGCGACACCAGGTCGCCGGCGGCGTCGATTTCCTGCGCGCCGCGCACCGGCAGGGCCGGGCCGACAGCGGCGATCTTGCCGCCGGCGATGGCCAGGTC
>NZ_BAAKJE010000162.1:0-219 GCF_059704565.1 Massilia sp. NBRC 108631 | reverse complement strand
GGCGCGGATCTTCTCGGCCACCACCAGCGCCGAATGGGCGGCCGTCGCGTACACGCCGCTCAGGTGCGCCAGCAGCACCACGAACTCGTCGCCGCCGATGCGCGCCACCGTGTCCACCGGGCGCAGCGCCAGCTGCAGCCGCTCGGCCACCGCTTGCAGCAGCCGGTCGCCGCCCTTGTGGCCCAGGCGGCTGTTGGTGAACTTGAAGCGGTCCAGGTC
>NZ_BAAKJE010000161.1:0-13750 GCF_059704565.1 Massilia sp. NBRC 108631 | reverse complement strand
CACGCCCCAGTCCCACAGCTGCTGCGGCGTGTAGCCGTCCGCCTGGCGCGCGTGGTTGTAGGCCAGCACGCTGCCGATGACGACGCGGGTGAACTGTTCCAGGTCCAGCACCGCGTCCAGGCGGCCGCACGGCAGCAGTGCGCCAGCTTCATCTCCGGCGGCCGGCTGGGCCGAGGCGGCGGTAGCGGCGGCGGTGGGGTCGGTGGCAGCGGCGGCATCGTGCGGCAGCAGCGCAAAGCGCTTGCCCAGCTCCGCGCTCCAGGGCGACGGCGCGGCCGCCGGCGCAACCAGGCAGCGCACGTTGAAGTTGTTCAGCAGTGTGCCGTCGTCGCAGTCGTCGGCATTGTCGAGCAACGCCGCATCGGCGAACAGCAGCTCGGGCAGGTGGCGCGACTGCCATGCGCCGGAAGGAATGTCGAGGCCATGGCGCAGGCAGTAGCGGCGCTTGTCGGCCGCGCTGTTGGCCAGCGCCATCTGCGCGTGCCGCCAGCTGGGCTGCTCCATGCTGACGTAGATGCCGGCCACGGCGCCGCTGAAGATGTCCGTCACCACATACAGGTAAGGCTTGCCGGTAACCTGGCTGCGGTCGGCGCGCGACACCAGCTGCACGTCGGCCTGCATGGCCTCCACCCGGAAGGCGGCGCCGGGACGTCCCGCGCGCGCAATGGCGCTGTCGGCCGGCAGCGCGGGCGCCATGCGCTGCGACTCCAGCAAGTGGTCCTGTTCCAGCCAGTAGCTGAACTGGCCGAAGGTCGGCAGCGCCGCCAGCGGTTCGCCGCGCTGCACGCGCAAGCTGGCGCAGGCGATGCTGCGCTGGCAGAAGAAGTCGCGCAGCATCTGGTCGAAGATGGCGCGGCGCGACAGCATGGGATGCGTGGCGGCGTGGCGCGCCACGGCGACGCGGAACACCGCCCGCATCGGCTCGTCCACGTTCACGCCGGGCGCGGCGCCTTCCTTGCGCGGGCGGCCGCGCTTGACGCCTTCGGAAGCCGCGCGCGTCTTGCCGCGTCCACCCGAATTGGCGTAGTCGGGCAGCAGCGCGTTCGGGGTCTGGCCGCGCTGCCAGTAGCGGCGCAGGTAACGGTAGATGGTGGGGTGCGAGACGCCATGGCGCAGCGTGTACTCGGACACCAGCTGGCCGCGCCGGCGCGGTTCATAGATCGCCGGCTCCATTGCGGTGAGCTCGCGCACGATCTCCCAGGCGCGGGCGCGCAGCTGCAGATGCTTCTCCGGCAGCAGCTCCTGGTTGACCACCACCATATAAGGATCGTCCGGCAGCAGCCGCGCACGGCCGGACGCCAGGTCGGCCTGCAGCACTGCCATGCGCACCAGCTCCGCCTCGGCGCTGTGGGCCTGCACGTCGTACACATAGGCGGCGGTTTGCGCCGCGTCTATCCACAGCACGCGGATCGTTTTGCGATCCGGTCCTGCATATTCAAGAAGGTCATTTCGGGATATCACGTCACCCTCGCTGGACAGGAAAATAGTGCTGTAGAAGCAAATTCCAGGCCAGATGGCAAAAAACAGTGCTTGCGGGGCGTGGCGGGGTTAGCGCTAGCAAACGCCGCCCCTTTCCCGGGATTCTTTTGGTGCGCCGCAGCAGCCGGCGCACCGCCAGCGTGCGTCCATCAAGGCGCGGGCCGCGTTTAGCGATATTGAGTTGCCGGCTTGGCGCAAAGGCGCACGAAATAAAAAAAGGGGCCATGCGGCCCCCTCGTGTTTACTGCGTTGCCAGCGCTTGCGGCGCTTGCGGATTACTTGAACTTGTTGAACTTGCCCGGCTTGCGCAGCGGCTTGTCCATGCCCGGCACCTTCTTGGCCGGCGCCTTGCCCGGCGCCGCTTTCGGCGGCGTGTGCTTGGCCGATTCCGGCGGCATGGCGTCGGCGTGGCTGATGCGCAGCTGCTGGCCGCCCACCCACACCTTGCCCAGGTGCTGGAACACGTCGTCCGGCATGCCGTCCGGCAGTTCCAGCACGCTGTGGTCGTCGAAGATCTCGATGCGGCCGATGTACTTCGCTTCGATGCCCGCTTCGTTGGCGATGGCGCCCACGATGTTGGACGGCGTGGCCGCATGCTTGCTGCCCACTTCGATGCGGAAGGCGCTCATCGGCAGGGTCACCTTGTGCTTGTCCTTCTTTTTCTTCTTTGGTGCCTCGTCGTCGAAGGCCGGCTCGCCGTCGTCGGCTTTCGGGGCCAGCTCCGGTTCAGCCTTGGCGGCCTTTGTCGGCGCCGGCGCGCGTTCCACCGGGGCTGCGCGCTCGGCACGTTCAGCCGGGGCGGAGCGCGGCGCGGCAGGCACGCGGGCCGGGGCGGCGGCAGGCGCCTGCTCGCCGTCGCGGCTCAGGCGAATCACCTGGCCGGCGATTTTCACGCCTTGCAGGTGGCTGATGGTGTCCTGCGCCAGGTCGCTCGGCATATCGAGCACGCTGTAGTCGTCGTAGATCTCGATGCGGCCGATGAACTTGGAGTCGATGCCGCCTTCGTTGGCGATGGCGCCGACGATGTTGCCCGGCTTGACGCCGTGCTGGTAGCCCACTTCAATGCGGTAGGTCTGCATGCCCGCTTCCGGCTCGCGGATCACACGTTCCTTTTTCGGGAAGGCGCGCTCGCCGCGGTCCGGGCGGTCGGAGCGCTCAACGCGGTCGCCGCGGTCGAAGCGCTCGCGCTCCGGGCGGTCGCCGCGCGCGGCCTGGGCCGCAGCGGCCGCCTGCGGCGAGTCGTGCCAGCCGGTTTCCTTCTTCTTGTCCAGCAGCAACGACTTGCCGCCGCGCGCCATGCTGGCCAGCGCCGCCGCCACTTCGATCGCCGGCACGTTGTGTTCACGCTCGTAATCCTCGATCAGGCCCTGGAAGTGCTCCAGGCCGCCCTTGGCCAGCACGGCGGTGATCTCGTCCTTGAACTTGGCCACGCGCACGTCGTTGACCGCCTGCAGCGACGGCAGTTCCATCACCGACACCGGCTGGCGCGTGGCGCGCTCGATGGCTTTCAGCAGCGGGCGCTCGCGCGGGGTGATGAACAGGATCGCTTCGCCGCTGCGGCCGGCGCGGCCGGTGCGGCCGATACGGTGGGTGTAGCTTTCCGGATCGTGCGGCACGTCGTAGTTCACCACGTGGCTGATGCGTTCCACGTCCAGGCCGCGCGCGGCCACGTCGGTGGCGACAAGAATGTCGATTTTGCCGTCTTTCAGCTGGGCGATGGTGCGTTCGCGCGCGGCCTGCTGCATGTCGCCGTTGATGGCGGCCGCCGAGAAACCTCTCGCGTTCAGGCGCTCGGCCAGCTCCTCGGTGCCCATCTTGGTGCGCGAGAAGATGATCATGCCGTCGAACGGCTCGGCTTCCAGGATGCGGGTCAGCGCGTCCAGCTTGTGCATGCCGCTCACCAGCCAGTAGCGCTGGCGGATGTTTTCGGCGGTGCCGGTCTTGGCGGCCATGGTCACTTCGGCCGGCTTGTTCAGGTAGGTGGTGGCGATACGCTTGATCACCGACGGCATGGTGGCCGAGAACAGCGCGGTCTGGCGCGTGGCCGGGGTCTCTTTCAGGATCCGCTCGACGTCGTCGATGAAGCCCATGCGCAGCATCTCGTCGGCCTCGTCCAGCACCAGGGTCTTCAGCTTGGAGATGTCCAGCGAGCCCTTGTCCAGGTGGTCGATCACGCGGCCGGGGGTGCCCACCACCACGTGCACGCCGCGGCGCAGCGCCGACAATTGCGGGCCGTAGCTCTGGCCGCCGTAGATCGGCAGCACGTGGAAACCGGGAATGTAGGCGGCGTAGCGCTGGAAGGCCTCGGCCACCTGGATCGCCAGTTCGCGGGTCGGCGCCAGCACCAGCGCCTGCGGCGCGGTCAGCCTGGTGTCGATCTGCGACAGGATGGGCAGCGCGAAGGCGGCGGTCTTGCCGGTGCCGGTCTGGGCCTGGCCCAGCACGTCGCGGCCGTCCAGCAGATAAGGGATGGTCGCGGCCTGGATCGGCGACGGCGACTCGTAGCCGACCTCTTTCAGCGATTTGATCAGCGCGGGGCTGAGATTAAGGTCGGAAAATAGCGTAACTTCGGTATTCGGTGTTCCAGACATGGCGTCACTCACAAGTATGTTCGAATCGCCCAATGCGAAACAAAAGCGCTAGTTTACTCCCTCCGGCGGCCTAATGCCCAATTGTTCGGAAATCCCGGGCGCGGTTATGCGCCGCTAGCGGCTGCGCGGCAGGGGGAAACTGCTCGACATTTCGGCCGGGGTGAACAGTTTGCGGGTGCGCGCCAGCAGCTCGCCGTCCCGGCGCAGGTGCTCCAGCATGGCCGCCAGTTGCGCCGCGTCGTCCGGCGCGGTCTTGCGCGAGATGTAGACGCCGCTGGTGGAGGCCGGAATGCCGGCCAGGCGCGTGTAATGCACCCGCTGGCCGAGCGAATCGCGCAGGCCCAGTTCCTCCAGCGTGCCGACAAAGGTGTTGGACGGCATGTAGGCGTAGTCGGCGCGGCCGATCTCCATCTTGCGCGCGATGGTCTGCGGATCCTTCACATATTCCAGCTTGCCCTGCTTGTCCAGCCGCGCCAGCAGCGCAAGGTAGGCCGGACCGTAGTTATAGCTGCGCACCACGTTCAGGCGGATGCCCGGGCGCGCCAGCAGCGCTTCCGTGCTGCGCGGCGGATCGGGGTCGGTGGAGATCAGCATCCACTCGGTGCCGATCATGGGGATGTAGCGGCCCCACTGGTCGCGTTCCGGCACTTGCACCGCCCCCACCAGCAGGTCCGCGTCGCCCTGGCGCAGCATGGCTTCGGCGCGGGCGCGCGGCACCACCGGGAAGACGAACTCGCAACCGGCGCGGCGGCCACGCTCGCGCAGCAGCTCCGGATAGACACCGCCCACGTCGCCGCTGGCCTGGTTCACCGTCATCATCTTGCCCAGCGAGGAAGCCGGCACCACGATGGGACGCGAACAGGAGGCGCCGGCGCGGCCGGACAGCAGCGCGGCGGCGGCCAGCGCAACGGCGGCAAAAAGGGCATTGCGGATCATCGGCCGAATGCTATCACGGCTTGTCCATGCGTGCAGACGCATACCCGGTATGGCCGCGCGCTGCGGTTCGGCGCGGCGCCGGCCCGGCATGATGGGCCTCCACAAAGGAGCCTCCCATGAACATGAACAACATCTTCCGTCCCCCGTTCAGCGAAGAACAAGCCGCGGTGCTGGACCCGATCAACCAGTATTTCGCCGGCCACGCCAACGACAACGCGGCCCACATGCGCGCAGCCTTCCTGCCGACCGCCCATATCGAGTCGATGCGCGAAGGCGTGTTCACGTCCTGGCCGCTGGATGTGTACTGCGAACGGTTCAAGGGCACGCCAGCCGCCGACGAGGCCGAGCGCGAGCGCATCGTGGACTGGATCGACGTGCAGGGCAGCGCGGCCTGCGCCCGCATCACGCTGGTGCATGGCGCCACCACCTTCACCGACTATTTCGTGCTACTGAAAACGGAAGCAGGCTGGAAGATCGCCAACAAGGCTTTCCACGGCGAGCCCACCTGATGCAGGCCAACACGCTGGCCTCCTAGTGGCTCTCGCCCCGGATGCCGAAGCGCCAGTACAGCACGAAGCCGAGCAGCGAAAAGCCGACCACCACGCCGACGGTGGCCAGCTCGTAGCTGGCCACCTGGTGCGCGATCGCAGCCAGTTCCTGCAGGTCCGGCGCAGGCGTTTCCTTGAACAGCTTGAGCTGCCATTCATAGCTGTTCATGGTGCGCCACTCGCGGATGGGCTCCCAGATATGGTTGGCCGCCAGCCCCAGGCCCAGCGCCGAGAAAATGGAACCGTAGACGCGCTGCCGCAGCTCGGTGCGGGCGGCGATGGCGTGCTGCATCAGGCCGTCGATGCGGTCGATCAGGTCCAGCAGTTCGCCGCGCTGCTGCGACACGCCCCACCAGCGCTGCAGCGCTTCGCCCAGGCGGTTCTCGTCGAAGTCGTCGCGCAGCATGCTGCCGCCGGCGATCACCGCCAGCGCGCGCGCCTTCACTTCGTGCATCTGCCCGCTCCAGCTGGCCGCGTCGCGCCCGGCGGCGGCGCCGTGGTGGCTGCCCAGCTCTGCAGTCCACTCCGCCAGCTTGTCCGCGTAGTCGCGCAAAAAGCCGCTATAGGCCTGGCTGACCGAGGCCACGGCGGCGGCCACGCGGGCCAGGCGCTGCGCCCCGCCCTGCGCCCCCGGCCCCTCGAACAGCGTCACCCCCTGGCGGTGCGCCAGCACCTGCACCGCGCCGTAGCGCAGCACCTCGTAACTGTCCTGCGGCGGCAGCGCCAGCGGACTGGCGGCCGGGCCGCCGGACTGGCTGTGCGAAGCCAGCCAGGCCTGGAAGCTGGGCGTTTCCAGCAGTGCCAGGTCCGGATGCAGGCCCTGCGCCGCCGCGCCGGAGGCGTTCCAGCGCAGCACGCGTACGGTCCGAGCCAGCCCTTGTCCTTGCCCCTGTCCTTGCCCCTGTCCTTGCGCCGGCGCCAGCCCGGCGGGGGCCTGGCCATCCGGCAGCGCCTCCACCAGCGCGGCCGCCGGGCGCAGGAAGTACTGCTGCCACAGCGCGGGCAGCACGTCGGCCCGCCAGTCCAGCCGCGTGCCGGCCACGCCGCTGTCGAGCTGCTTGGGCGCGGCCAGCAGCGTGTGGTGGCCATTGTCGTCATACCAAGGCTGGTTGGGCGCGCCTGGCGCCATGCGCGACGGCTCGGCCGGGTCGCGGTAGGAAGCGAGGAAGCGCGGCGCGTCGGACGGACGGGCGCCGTTCCAGCGCTGCACCTCCAGCGCCTCCAGCGCGCGCCACAGGCTTTCCAGCGTGGCGCCACAGCGCGGATCGACCGACAGCACCATGTCGTTGCCGTTGCCCGCTTCTCCAGGACGGTGCAGCGCCAGCACCGAGTAGCCCTTGCGCGTCCAGCTGTTGGCCGAGTCGGCGCGCGCCATCACCTTGAGCACGCCGGACGGGAACACTTCCGACAGGATCAGCGCATCGAGCAGCACCTGGCGCCCCGAGCCGGCCAGGTCCACCAGCAGCTGGCAGCGGCTGGCCTGCTGCAGCGCCAGCTCGTACATCTGCCGCTCATGCGCCAGGTGGGCCACCGCGCGGCTGTAGTCCGCGCCTTCCAGGTAGCCGATGCCGGACTCCGGGCGCGGCTGGCTGGCCATCATGCGCTGCATCAGCGCCAGGCAGGCTTGCAGGCCGGCGCGCGCATAGCCGTCGCGCACCACTTCTGCGGCGTGCTGCGGCAGATAGGAGTGCCCCAGTACGCTGAGCAGGCAGGCGGCCGAGCGCGACAGGTCGGCGCCGTCCAGGTAGTCGCCGCCCTCCCAGGCGCTGACATAGGCCACCCAGGCGGCCGGGTCGGGCAGCGGCTGCCCATCCAGCGCCGCGCCGAACAGCAGCAGCGCGCAGCAGGTGTCCAGCGACAGGTCCTCCAGCACGATGGTGCGGATCGCCGCCGTGGAAGGCAGGCGCTCACGCCAGTCCTCCCAACGCGCGGGCCCGGCATGGGCCACCAGCTCAGCCACCGAGCGCGCGCCGCCGGCGTCGCCCTTGTAGTTCAGGCATACGGCCTGGCCGCCTGGCCCGGTATCGGCATCGGGATGGCCCAGCCCCACCAGCAAGGTGCCGGGACCGCCCTGCCGGGCGCCAGCATTCAGCTCAACCGTGATGCCGGGCGCCAGCCACCAGCCGGCCTGCCCGCCGAGGCGCGCCTGCATTGCCGCTACGTGGTCGTTCATGGTTTCACCGCCTTCAGGATTTGTTCGTTCGATCGCACGAGCCAGTCGTTAATGTCAATATTGGGTTCGTTTTCCACCAGGCCGGTGCAGTACTTGTGCACCGTGCTGCGCAGCTTGGAGCGGTCCATCAGACCGGTGGCGACACCGGGGTATAGATCCCGCAGCAGTTGGGTGCGCGGATTGCTGTTGTCGGCACGCATGGGATTGAACATGCCCGCTTCCAGCAGCAGGCCGCCCTCGTTTGCCATTTCAGCGGCCTCGCATTGCGCCGCCGGCTTCACGGCCGCCTTCTGGCGGTCGTACTCGGCGCGCGCCTCGCGGTGGTACGTCAACTGGGTGTCGTACTCGTTCTGCGCGTAGGCGATATCGGCCGGCCGGCTGCAGAACTGCTTCAGCATGCGCTTCTCGTCGGCGCTCAGCTGGTGCGCCCGCACAGGCGAACTGCCCGGCTCCGAACGCCGCATGCGGCCCATGGCGTGCATGCAGTCGTTGTCCTCGCGCGCCAGCAGGTCGGGGCGTTCGAACAGCTGCGCGGCGGTCTTGCTGTCGCCGTCCTCCAGTATCTTGCGGGTATAGCCCAGCTGCCAGCGCATGCCGCCGTCCAGGAACAGCGCCACGTTGCGGGTGTCGCCTCGGCTGATGGCGCCGATGAATTCACTTTCCTTCCACGCCACGCCATTGTTGGCGAGCTCCTTGCGCGGGTCTGCGCTCACCTCCTTCTTCACGGTGTCCATCTTTTTGTCGATGCTGCTGACCGAGCCGCGCATGCTCTCGGTGCTGCGCAGCGTAAACAGCGAGGCGGCGCCCAGCGCCAGCACGCCGATGCCCAGCCAGCGCTGGTGGCGGCGCAGCCAGCTGGTGTTCTCCACCGCCACGTCCACGCCCCTGGCTGTGCGCTCGGTGGTCTGGCGCACGCCCTCCAGCGTGCCGCCCAGCGCGGCCACGTCGTCGCGGATCGCCTGCACGTCTTCGCCCAGGCGGTCGAAGCTGTCCGCCACGCGCCTGAAGTGGCGCTCCAGTTCTTCCTTGGTGGCGTCGAAATAACTGTCCGGGTTGGTGCGCAGTTCACCGTCGTCGTGCGCGTCCTGCAGCGGCCTCACCACCTCGTGGTAGTAGTGCCCCAGCAGGGCGATCTGCACCGGCGTGACGCGCTTGTGGTGGGCCAGCCGGTTGCGTATCTCGCGCACATCCTCCAGGAACAAGGCCAGCGTTTCACGCTTGTCCTTGAACAGCGTGAGGAAGGGCTTGTGCGCGAACAGCGCCTCGTACTGCTGCGGATACTCGCGCTTGTGGGCGAAGATCTTGCCCAGGTCGCTGAACATGGTACCGCTCAGCACATCGCCCGGATCCGCTGCGGCCAGCCAGCGCTCCACGGCGGCATCGCCGGACAGGTCGCGCAGCCGCGCCAGCAGCCGCTGCTGGTCGCCATGCTTCTCGCCGATGACGCCGCGCAGTATCAGTTCCAGCGCCCGCACCTGCTGCTGGCCGCTGCGCAGCTCCGGCTCGCCCGGCGGCGGCAGCGGCACGGCGATGCCGGCCGCCGGCTGGTTCTCCTGCACGCGCTCCAGCCAGTTCAGCCAGCGCAGCGCAGCGATCTCGTCGCTGGCGGCGGGGGCCGTATTGCCTTCCGCACTCCCCTCAATACGCATCACCCGCCGCGCCGCCTTGGTAAAGTCATCCGTTTGTTGCTGGTCCAGGCCCAGGCGCTGGCCCAGCGCTTCCCAGCCGCCGGCCTGGTTGCGCAGCCCCTCCAGGCGCTGGAACAGCTGCGCCAGCGTGGAGGCGGCGCCGGGATTGCCGCCCAGGTGGCGCACGATGGCGGCCAGCCCGGCGCGGCCGATGTCGAGGTAAGCCTGCAATTGGGCCTCGGGTTCAGCGTGGTCGGGCATGGTACTCCTGTGAATTTCCGTGGAGCAGGCGATTATATCGGGGCAGGCAAAGCCGAATTCTCACCAATTTCCACCGCCGCGTGTCCCACGATGCCGCCCGGCCGGAGTAAGATAGCCGCCACCCGAGCAACCAACCTGGAGCCGCAATGCGTCTTACCTCCCTCGCCATCGCCGCCGGCCTGAGCCTGGCCGCCCACACCGTCCACGCCCAGCAGGCCACCGTGCGCGAAGCGCCGCTGCGCGCCCACCTGTCCTTCCTGGCCGACGACCTGCTTGAAGGTCGCGGCACCGGCCAGCGCGGCGGCGACCTGGCGGTGCGCTACCTGGAAACCCAGGCCGCGCTGATGGGCCTCAAGCCGCTGGCCGACGGCAGCTACCGCCAGCCGGTGCGCTTCCAGGGCACCAAGCTGCTGCCCGGCAGCTCGGTGGCCTTCCACGCCGGCAGCGGCACGCGCCTGACGCCGCTTCCCGGCCAGGGCATCGTGTACGGCACCGGCAGCGGCAAGGCCAGCGTGAGCTTCGAAGCGCCGCTGCTGTTCGTCGGCTACGGCGTCAAGGCCGAGGAAGAGAACTGGGACGACTACAAGGGCGTGGACGTGAAGGGCAAGATCCTGGTCATGATGGTCAACGACCCGCAGCCCACCGCCGAGGAACCGAACCGCTTCGCCGGCAAGGCCTACACCTACTACGGCCGCTGGCTGTACAAGTTCGAGGAAGCGGTGCGGCGCGGCGCGGCCGGCGCACTGCTGATCCACACCACGCCATCGGCCTCCTATCCGTGGACGGTGCCGGCCAATGGCTTCAGCCATGAGCGTTTCCACCTGAACCCAGGCGGCAACAACATCGAGGGCTGGCTGCACGAGGACACCGCGCGCGACCTGGTGGGCGCCTCCGGCTTCGACCTGGACGAACTGCGCCGCCGCGCCGAACGGCGCGACTTCCAGCCGGTGGACCTGAAAGCGACCGCCAAGGTGGAACTGCGCAGCGTCATCCGCCAGGTGGAGCAGTTCAACGTGGCCGGCATCGTGCCGGGCACCGATCCCAAGCTGAAAGAGCAGGCGGTGGTGTATTCGGCGCACTGGGACCACCTCGGCATCGACGAGGGCGTCAAACGCGACGACAAGACCGACCATACCTACAACGGCGCCATCGACAACGCCTCCGGCGTGGCGGCACTGCTGGCCATGGCGGCCGAAGCGGTCAAGCACCCGGCCAAGCGCACCCAGGTCTTCCTGTGGCCGGCCGCCGAGGAACAGGGCTTGCTGGGCAGCGCGGCCTATGTGGCCAATCCGGCCTGGCCGCTGAACAAGACCAGCGCCGACCTCAACCTGGACAGCATGAACTTCGCCGGCCGCACCAAGGACATCGGCGTGGCCGGCGCCGAGCGCAGCAGCCTGTACGAGACGGCCGGCCAGGTGGCCAGGAAGATGGGGTTGAAGCTGGCGCCGCTGATTCCGGACCTGTCGGGCGCCTACTTCCGCGCCGACCACTTCAACTTCGCCAAGGCCGGCATCCCGGCCTTCAACGTGGGCTCGGCGGTGTTTTCCGGCGACGGCCATTTCGAGTTCGAGAAGAACCAGCAGGCCTCCAGCGAGCGGCTGGTGTCGTTCAAGAAGGATTACCACCAGGTGACGGACGAGTACCGCGCGGACTGGGACTTGTCGGGCATGGTGCAGCAGGCGCAGTTCACGCTGAACCTGGGCTACGCGGTGGCCAACGCGCCGGCCATGGCCAGCTTCAGGAAGGGCGACGCGTTCGCCAAGGTGAAGCGCTAAGGGGAGCCGCCTAAGCCGCGTCGTAGGCGGCGCACTCGGCACGGGCGCTGGCTTCCCACTCGTCCGGGTCGGGCGCGTACAGGTAGGCGGGCGACGGCGGCGGGCCGTCCGCCGCGCCGATGCGCTGGTACACGAACACGCTGGTCCAGGCCACTGAATTCGACGGGAAGTGGTGCAGCAGCCGGAACGCCGGATGCGACAGCGGGAAGGTGGTGCAGCTCACCAGGCAGCCTTGCGGCAGCTCGCGCGCCAGCTTGTCCGCCAGCGCGTCCATCAGCGGCGCGAAGCAGGTGCTGTAGATGAACACCAGGCTGGCGCGGCTGACGTCGGCCTCGAACATGTTTTGCTCGCGCAGTGCGATGCGGGCTTCAAGTTCCAGCAGGTGACGCAGCGTGGCGGCGCCGCCCGAGGGCAGTGCCAGCGGGACATCCGGGGACGGCGGCGCCGGCTGCGCCAGCCCGGCCAGCAGCCCGGCGGCGCGCGCCAGCAACTGCGCGCGGCGCTCCATGGCCATGGCGTGGCGGTAGGGCAGCAGCTCGACGCCGGTGCAGCGCGCGAACGGCAGGGCCAGCGCGGCCGACATCACCACTTTGCCGAGGCCGCTGCCCAGGTCCATCATCTCCCCGCCCGGCGCAACATAGGGCGCTATCGCGTCGAAGTAATTCTCCAGCTCGTAGCGCTGGAACTCGCCGTAAATCAGGCTGCCGTCGTCCACCAGCCACTGGCGCAGCTCCGCATCGCTGACCTGCTCCAGCTGCAAGGCGTCCGGCGGCAAGACGGCCGGCTCCGGCGGCAGCATGCCGTGGCGCTGGATGCTGGCCGGCAGCAGCCCTATCACGTAGCGCAGATGCGGCCTCAGGCGGGACAGGAAATAGTCGCGCCGCGCCGGGTCGCGGAAGGCGCGGCGCAGCGCCAGGCCGATCTCGGCGAAGCGCGCGAAGCGGCCGCTGTCGAGCAGCGCGCGCAGCGGCCGCACATGCAGCTCGCCGCCTTCCACGCTGTCCAGCAAGGCCGCCAGCACGCCTTCCGGCGTGTCGCAGGCGGCGGGCGCGGCTTCGGCCGCGCGGTCGGCGCGGCGCCAGGCGGGGGACGGGAGTTCAGCCATGCGCCGTCCTCAAATGGCCTGGCCGGCCGCCCGGTCCGCCACGCTGCGCCCTTGCGCCGCCGCGTGGGCCTCGTTCTCGGCCAGTACCGCCTCGAAGGCGGCGGCCGGCACCGGACGGCTGAAGTAGTAGCCCTGCATCTGGCGGCAGCCATGCTGGCGCAGGAAGGCCATCTGCTCCAGCGTCTCCACGCCCTCCGAAATCACATCCAGCTTCAGGTTGGCCGCCAGCGCGATAATGGTGGTGACGATGGCCGCGTCGTCCGGGTCCACGGTCAGGTCGCGCACGAAAGTCTGGTCTATCTTCAGCACGTCGATCTCGAAACGCTTCAGGTGCGCCAGGCTGGAATAGCCGGTGCCGAAATCGTCGATGGCCAGCAGCACGCCCAGCTTCTTTACCTCGTGCATGACGGCGATGGCATGCTCCACATCGTTCATCACCTGGCTCTCGGTCAGTTCCAGCTCCAGGCAGGCCGGCGGCAGCCCGGTTTCGGCCAGCACGTCGGCCACCGACTGCACAAAGTCCGGCTCGGCCATCTGCCGCGCCGACACGTTGACGGCGATGCGCAGCGCGTCGCGCGCGCCGTCCACGGCGCCGCCGGCGCGCCAGGCCATCAGCTGCGCGCACGCGGTGCGCAGCACCCAGGCGCCCACCGGCAGGATCAAGCCGGTTTCCTCAGCCAGCGGAATGAAGCGGTTCGGCGCCACCATGCCCAGCTCCGGATGCTGCCAGCGCACCAGCGCCTCCATGCCGACGATGCGGCCGCTGGCCGTATCCACCTGCGGCTGGTAATGCAACACCAGTTCGCGCCGCTCCAGCGCGGTGCGCAGCGCGCCCTCGATCAGCATGCGCTCGCCCAGCTGCTCATTCATGGCCGGCGTGTAGAACTGGTAGTTGTTGCCGCCCATTTCCTTGGCGCGGTACATGGCGATGTCGGCGCGCTCCATCAGCACGCCGGGGTCGGCGCTGTCGGCCGGGTAGACGGCAATGCCGGCGCTGCAAGTGAAAAACAGTTCCTGGCCGTCGATCAGCAGCGGCGCGGCCAGGCAGTCCAGCACGCGCTGCACCTGGTCGGCGCGCGGCGACAGCGCGCCCTGCTCGGGCAGCAGCATCAGCGCGAACTCGTCGCCGCCGATGCGCGCCACCGTGTCCACCGGGCGCAGCGCCAGCTGCAGCCGCTCGGCCACCGCTTGCAGCAGCCGGTCGCCGCCCTTGTGGCCCAGGCGGCTGTTGGTGAACTTGAAGCGGTCCAGGTC
>NZ_BAAKJE010000160.1:0-229 GCF_059704565.1 Massilia sp. NBRC 108631 | reverse complement strand
GGCGTGCAGGTCATGGAATTTGCGGCGGGCATGCGCCCAGCAAGCTGCTTCCACCACCTGGTTCGTTTCGAAGATGGCGTTGAAGCCAGCATAAGCATCGGCTTGCAGCACGCCCTTAAATTTGGCGAGATGGGTTTGCGGATGGATACCTTTGCGATCGGGCGAGTAAGCAAACCATACAGCCGGCGGCACCTCCGACGCGCTGTCGCGGTCATCACGGACATAGGTC
>NZ_BAAKJE010000159.1:0-14840 GCF_059704565.1 Massilia sp. NBRC 108631 | reverse complement strand
GGTCACGTTTATTTCTTTTGTTGAGCGTTTAATAATTTGAGCTAAGAGGCTTGCGCCTCCGGCATCATCATCAAACGCCCACACTTATCGACTGTTAATTTTTAAAGAACCTGCCGTTTCCAACGAAGCGTTTTGTTCGTCAGCAGCAGAGAAACGAGAGTATGGGGCTTCGCCCTCCTCCCGTCAACACCTAATTTCAGAGTCCGTCGAATTTCGCGGGACGCTTTTCCAGGAAAGCATGCATGCCTTCGCGCTGCGCCGGGGTGCCAAACGCTGCGTGGAACAGGCGGCGCTCATAGTTAACGCCTTCGGTCAGCGTGGTTTCGAAGGCGCGATTAACCGCATCCTTGATCTGCATCGCGACCGAGGTGGACATGGAGGCAATGGTGGTGGCCGCCGCCAGGGTTTCCTCGATCAGCTTATCCGCCGGCACCACGCGCGACACCAGGCCGATGCGCTCCGCTTCCGCCGCATCGATCATGCGTGCGGTCAGCAGCAGGTCCATGGCCTTGGCTTTACCGATGGCGCGCGGCAGGCGCTGCGTGCCGCCGGCGCCGGGCGTGACGCCGACTTTGATCTCGGGCTGGCCGAATTTCGCGCTGTCCGCCGCGATCAGGAAATCGCACATCATGGCCAGTTCGCAGCCGCCGCCCAGCGCGAAGCCGGCCACGGCGCCGATCACCGGCTTGCGCACCTTGAGGATGTGTTCCCAGTTGCGCGTGATGTAGTTGTCGCGGTAAGTGTCCTGATAGGTGTAATCGGCCATGGCCGCGATGTCGGCGCCGGCCGCGAAGGCTTTTTCGCTGCCGGTCAGGATGATGCAGCCGATCTCCGGGTCCGCGTCGTAAATGCGGAATGCTTCGCCCAGCTCATTCATCATGCGGTCGTTCAGCGCGTTCAGCGCTTTCGGACGGTTCAGGCGGATCAGCGCAACCTTGCCATGCGTTTCTACGATCAGGTCTTCATATTGCATCGAGGTCTCCTTATTAAAGCGGGATATCGGGCGATTGTAGCTGTTCTTGCAAGAGCGCTGGTATTATTCGCGCCGATGCCATTCTTCTCCGCCGACGATCCCCTGCTGCGCAACGCCGATTTCCGCCGCTACTGGTTCAGCAGCATCCTGACCAGCTTTGGCGCGCAAATCAGCACGCTGGCCATTCCGCTGTGCTCGGCACTGCTGCTGCACGCCACGCCCGGCCAGATGGGCATCATTATCGCTTGCCAGGCCATCCCGTATGCGCTGTTCGCGCTGCCGGCCGGCGTGTGGCTGGACCGCCACCGCAAACTGCCCATCCTGCTCGCCAGCCGCGTGCTGCAAGGCTTGCTGCTGGCCAGCATTCCGCTGGGCTGGTGGCTGGGACTGCTGTCCATGCCCTGGCTGTATACCACCACCTTTCTGTTTGCCAGCTGCGGCGTGCTGAGCGGCGCCGCCGAGCAGATCTACCTGAACCTGATGGTCGGGCGCCAGCAACTGGTCGAGGCCCAATCGAAGTTCGCCACCACCGAATCGGTCACCCGGCTGGTGGCGCCGGGGCTGGCCGGGCTGCTGGTGCAGTGGCTGACTGCGCCCGTCGCGGTGCTGTTCGACGCCGTCACTTTCATGGTATCGGCATGGAGCTTGCGCAAGACGAAGGTGGTGGAGCCGGCGCCGGTACCGTCGGAAAAGCACCCGCTGCGCGACATCGCTTCCGGTTTCGCCTTCATCTGGCATGAACCGCTGCTGCGCACGCTGGCCTGGGGCGCGGCACTGTGGCATGTGTTCATGTTCGGCTACAGCGCGCTGCTGATCCTGCTGGCCACCCGTGAACTGGGCATGACGCCGGGCATGCTGGGCGCGGCGCAGATGCTGGGCGGGCTGGGTGTGTTTGTCAGCGCGGTACTGGTCAAGCGGCTGAACCGCCGCTACGGCGCGGGCAAGACCTTCCTGGTGGGTACCTGCGGCACCGTGGCCAGCTTTGTGCTGACGCCGGCAATACCGGCCGCCCTGTTCGGCAATCCGATATACAGCGCCGTGGCCTACGGTATGATGGTGTTCCTGTTCGACTGCGCGGTGATGCTGTTCTTTATCCCGTTCATGGCGCTGCGCCTGCAAGCCACGCCGGACGAATACAGCGGCCGCGTAATCTCCACCATGCGTTTCCTCACCGGCGTCACCGGGCCGGTCGGGGCGCTGGCCGCCGGCTACCTGGGCGACCTGTACGGCATCCGCACCGGCATGGTCTGCATGGCTGCGGGCGGCGTGGCCCTGGCAGCGGCGCTGCTGATGTCGCGGCCGCTGCGCAGCGTGGCGCCGGATCAGCCGTAAGGCGTATACTCGAAGCCGTTGCCGATGATTTGCAGGATCTCGGCGCTGTTCTCGGCGCTCTCGCTGAATCCCATCAGCACATCGGCGCGCGTGGCGCCATTGTCCAGCTGCCCCACCCAGAACGCGATGCCGGCCGGTTTCCCCGCGCGGTGCAGCACGTTCTCAAACATGCTGTTGACGAATTCCTCATTGCTGAGGTTACCGTAGCGCTGCTGGAATTCCGTACTGCCCAGGAAGGCATTGGCCACCGCATTCAGCGACGAACCGTTGTCCATTTGCGCCATCCAGAAGCCCAGCCCCTCCTTGTCCGGTGCGCGGTTGAACGCTGCCTGGTAAAGCCGGTAAGCCTGGCCGCCGTGGCCGTTCACATCCAGCGCGATGCTGCGGTCGCTAAACTGCAGGCGCTCCACGCCGGTCAGGCTGTCCCCCGTGCCCGAGCTGCCGCCGTAGCGGTAGCGTACGCTTGCCTCGCCGGCACTGATGCCGACGTCGTAGTTGGACCAGGTACTGCCATAAATCACGGTGTCGATGCCGTCACCGCCGGACAGGCGCACATTGGTGCCGATGCCGGACAGCAGATCGTTGCCGCTGCCGCCCTGCGCCACCGTCTCGACAGTGGTGAAGCTGTATACCGAGCTGGCCAGGAATTTGTTGCCCGCATAGTCGAGCAGCGAGCCTGCCGGCACTTCCAGCGTGTATTTGGTGCCGGGCTGGAGATTGGCCGTCGGATTGATGGTGACCACATTGCCGTTGACCTGGATCCGGTTCTCGGAGCTGGACAGGTAGAATGATTCGACCACGTCACCCACGGCATTAACCAGGCGAATGTAGCCTTCGCCGCCACGCACCAGTTCATTGAAAGTGAGCGTGATATTGCCGGTCAGGCTGGCGCCGGTGCTGCCGCTGCCGGGTGCGAAGGAAACCAGGCCCGGCAGCGCCTTGTCACCGCTCAGGTTGTACGCGCTGACCGCGTAGGTCCCGGTAACTGCTCCGTAATAGCTCCCCGGCGTCACCGCAAGGTAGTAGTCGCCACCCGTTTCGCACGTGAAACTGTAGCCTCTGCCCTTCAATCCGCTAAAGCCCTGCAGGTTGTAGTAGCCGCCGCCCTGGCTGTTCAAGAGCGACATGCCGACGTTCGATACGTCCAGCGTGCCTTGTCCGCTGGCCGCCCCCTCCAGCACGAACGCATACTTGTTGCCCGCCGCGAGCTTGACCTTGATCCAGTCGACATCGCCGACATAGTCCAGCGTGCCGGCCACCTTCTCGCCGGTGGCCAGCGCGCCGGCCGTGGCCGCGCTGGCGGCGAAATCGTCGGCGGCCGGCGTGCTGACCTGCAGCGTATAGCCGGGCGTACCGCCGCTGTAACCATTGCTAACCGTCAGATAAAAATCACCCGTCGTCGCGGCGGTATACACGCGGTACTCGGCAACGCCGGTCTTCGAGTAGGTGACCAGGTTGGAGGAATAGCCGTTCGCGTCCTGGCCGGACAGGTTCACATCGATGTTGTTGCCGGTGCTCTTGGCCACCAGCTCGAACACATAGGTGGCGCCGGCCTTCACCGCGACCTTGAACATATCGCTATCGGTGGGCAATTCCAGCTTGCCGCTGGCGGTGCTGCCCACCGCAATGGCTGTCGCTGCGGCCTTGGTGTCGCCATGGTCGTCGCGCACGCCGATGCCGGCGCTGGCCAGGTAATTGCCCGTGTAGCCATAGCTATCGCCCACCTCGAAGTAATAGGTGCCGGTCTTGGTCGGCACGAACTGCAGCACGGCCTGGCTGTTGTAGCCGCTGATGGAGGCCATTACCTGCTCGGCGCTGTCGAACAGCTTCAGCTGCGTGCTGCTGGAACTGTAGCCGGCGCCGCTGCTGGCGGGATCGGTCTTGGCGGTAAACCAGTAGACGGTGTTGGCGTTCAACGTGACGGCGTACCAGTCGCGGTCGCCGCCCACTTCCAGCTTGCCCTTGACGCTGCCGCCTACCTGCAGTGCTCCCGCTCCGGCCGCCACGGCCTTGTAGTCGTCCGCCGCCGCCGCGGCCAGCAGGTTGTATCCCTGCGCCTCGTTGCCGCCGCCGCGCGTGGAAATGTAATAGTCGCCGCTGGCGCCGGCGGTGAAAGAAAAGATCCCGTTCATCGAACTGCCGCCCTGCATGCTCTGGCCGGCCGCGTTGGTCACCCCTATGCTGGAGTAGTTGCCGGAAATGCCGGTAAAGGTTTGCTTGATCTGATAGCTGACACCCTTTTCCAGCGCAATCTTGTAGACGTCGGTGTCCGACGGCCCTTCGAATACGCCGCCCGTTTGCACGCCCAGCACGATGGGCGCGGCGGTCTGCGCAGTATCGCCAACCGCATCGGCAGTGCCCGCGCTGGCCTTGAGCGTATAGGCGTAGGACTGGGTGCCGCTGTAGTACGAGGTGCCAGCGCTGATGAAGTAGTCGCCGGCGGCGCCGGTCTTGAAGGTGGCCACGGTGTTCGCGCCGCTGGAACTGGAGCTCTGCGATGACAGGTAGCTGCCCTGCGGGGACCGCAGGGACAGGGAAGAATAGATGCTGCTGCCCGCCTGCGGCGCAAGCTCCAGCTGGAAGGTGTAGTAGCTATTGGCCGCCAGCGTGACGCGGAACCAGTCGGTGTCGCCGCTTTGATCGAACCTGGCGGAGGTCTGGCCGCCGGCTTGCAGAACGCCGGTGGTGCTGGTGTCGGAGGAGTAGTCGTCGAGGGTGGCCATGCAATCTCACTGTTTGAAGTTGACGAGATTGTAAGCGCAACCATGCCATCCAAATATCACAAATTGTCACCTGGAAATTTTCTGCCGCTGCCGTGCGCCGCGCGGGAAGTCATCGCGCCTACACTGGTCCATCGCCGACCACGACCAGGAGGATGCCATGTTTACCCACATATTATTTCCCACCGACGGTTCCGAACTGTCGGACAAAGCGGCGGCCCGCGTGCTGGAGCTGGCCCGCGTGCACGGCGGGCGGGTGACCGCCATCAGCGTGATCCAGCCCTTCCCGTTCATGACCCTGAGCGGCGACAGCGGCATCGTGGCGCCGGACGCGGAGGTGTTCGAGGGGCAGATGGAGCGCGCCGCGCGCGACAATGTGAACAAGGTGGCGGCGGCGGCCAGCGCGGCGGGCGTGCCGTTCGAGGGCCTGGTGGCGCTGTCGCCCAGCCCGTACCAGGAGATCGTGGCGGCAGCCGAGAAGCACGGCTGCGACGCCATCGTGATGGCGTCGCACGGCAGGAAAGGGCTGAACAAGCTGTTCCTGGGCAGCGAAACGCAGAAGGTGCTGGCGCACACGGAGTTGCCCGTGCTGGTGCTGCGCTAGCGGCGGCGCCGGCGCCGGCGGGTGACGCGGCCAGGCCCGCGCACCCGCCCTGCGGGCCCGGCGTCAGGATTTGCGGGACGGCTTGGCGGAAGCGGCCGGCGGCACCTGCCTGGGCATCAGTACCCAGACGCTGCCGCGCTGCTTCATGCGGCCGGCGTTTTCGGCCGCTTCGGTGCCAAAGCCGAAGAAGTAATCGACCCGGATCGCGCCACGGATGGCGCCGCCCGTGTCCTGCGCCATCACCAGGCGCTGCAGCGGGATGTCGCTGTTGGCCTGGGTGGTGGACAGGAACACCGGCGCGCCAAGCGGCAGCTGCGAGGCGTCGATGGCCACAGAACGCTGCGGCGTGAGCGGCACGCCCAGCGCCCCTTTCGGCCCCACTTTCGGGTCCGGCAGCTTTTCTTCCTTGAAGAACACATAGGACGGGTTGGCGTTGAACAGCTCGGCCTGGCGCGTCGGATGTCCGGCGATCCAGGCCTTGATCCCTTGCGCGGACGCCTGGTCGGCCGTCAGCTCGCCCTTTTCCACCAGGTAGCGGCCAATCGACTTGTACGGGTGGCCGTTCTGGTCGGCATAGGCCACGCGCACCGTTTCCAGCGTGTCGGTCAGCTGCACGCGGCCGGAACCCTGCACTTGCAGGAAGAAGGCTTCCACCGAGTCGTCCACCCACATCAGTTCCTTGCCGGTGAAGCTGGCGCTCTCGATGTCGGCGCGGGTCGAATACGGCACCACCTTCTTGCCCTGCAGGCGGCCGCGCAGGCGCATGCCTTTCAGCTCCGGGTAGACGCTGGCCATGTCCACGGTAAGCAGATCGTCCGGCACCTTGTAGAGAGGGGTCTGGTAGGGGCCGCCTTTTTTGCGCGCGCCGCGCAGCAGCGGCTCGTAGTAGCCGGTGACCAGGCCGGTGTCCGCGCCGTCCGGCGCGATCACCTGCCGCGGCTCGAAGAAGCTCTCGAAGTACAGGCGGATGGCTTTTTCGTCTCCGGCGTTGACCTGGCGCGCCACGCCGCACGACTCTTTCCATTCGGCGCGCTTGCCCAGCACCGCGCAGGACGCCATGAAGGCCGGCCAGGCGGCGCGTACGTCATCGCGCTCCCAGCCGGGCAGCGCCGCGAAGGTCGCCGGCACGAAGCGGATGGCGGCGGGCGCGGCGGGCGTGGCCGGCACGGCGGACGGCGCCGGCTGCACCGGCTGGCTTGGCGGCGCCGGCTGAACCGGTGCGGCCGGCTGCTCGGGCGGCCGTGGCTGGGCCGGCGGCGCGCCCGGCTTGGGCAGCGGGGAAGTACAGCCCGCAAGCGCCAGCGCCACGGCGCCCAGGGAAAGGATTAAACTACTGCGTGCAAATAACATGGGGGACTGGATATGTGGGTGTTGATGTTGGAAGCGTTTGTGGCGCTGTTCCTGCTGGTGTTCATCGTCTGGTGGACGTTGCCATCCAAGAAGAAGCCGGCCGCCAAGCCGCTGCCCGGTCCCGATGCAGGCGGCAAGGACGACAGCCAGGCTTGATTGGCCGCTTAGTGCAGCGTACGCGGCAGCGACAGCACGAATTCCGGGATCCTGGCTTCGAACTGGTGGCCGTCCTCGGCCACGCAGAAATACTCGCCGACCATGGAACCCTGCGGCGTGGCCAGCGCGGTGCCGCTGGTGTATTCGAACTGCTCGCCCGGCTGCAGCAGCGGCTGGTGGCCCACCACGCCCAGGCCGCGCACCTCTTCGGTATGGTTGTTGGCGTCGGTGATGACCCAGTGGCGCGAAATCAGCTGCGCGGCCACGGTGCCGGTGTTTTTGATCGTGATCGAATAAGTGAACACGAAGTTGGTGCGTTCAGGATCGGACTGCTCGGGCAGATACTGGGTTCTGACCGAAACAGTGAATTCATAAGTGGCCATCTGCAATCCTTAGTAATTCCTCAGTAGTTCTTCGTGCAAGCGTAACGAATTGTTATCGTCTATCTGACATTGCACCGCAAATCCGGCGCGGGCGCAAGGGTCAGCGTAAAATAGCGCATCTTTTTATCGCAGGCCCATCCATGACTACCTTCCGTATCGCCCCGTCCATCCTGTCCGCCGACTTCGCCCGCCTGGGTGAGGAAGTGCGCAATGTCGTCACCGCCGGCGCCGACATCATCCACTTCGACGTGATGGACAACCACTACGTGCCCAACCTGACCATCGGGCCGCTGGTGTGCCAGGCCATCCGTCCGCATGTGGACGTGCCGATCGACGTGCACCTGATGGTCAAGCCGGTGGACCGCATCATTCCCGACTTCGCCAAGGCTGGCGCCAACATCATCACCTTCCACCCGGAAGCGTCCGACCACATCGACCGCTCGCTGCAGCTGATCCGCGACCACGGCTGCAAGGCCGGCCTGGTGTTCAATCCGGCCACCCCGCTGAGCTACCTGGAGCACGTGATGGACAAGATCGACATGATCCTGATCATGTCGGTCAACCCCGGCTTCGGCGGCCAATCGTTCATTCCGCAGGCGCTCAAGAAGATCGCCGAAGCGCGCCGCATGATCGACGAGTCCGGCCGCGACATCCTGCTGGAAGTGGACGGCGGCATCAAGATCGACAACATCGCCGCCGCTGCCAAGGCCGGCGCCGACACCTTTGTCGCCGGTTCGGCCATCTTCGGCCAGCCGGACTATAAGGCAGTGATCGACGCCATGCGCGCACAGCTGGCGGGCGTGTAATGACGACGGCGGCCCCTGCACCATTGCGCGGCGTACGGGCCGCCATCATCGACCTGGACGGCACCATGCTGCACACCATGCCGGACTTCCATGTCGCCATCAACCGCATGCTGGCCGACATCGGCATGGCGCCGCTGGCCGTCGAACGGATCGAGCGGATGGTGGGCAAAGGCTCGGAACACCTGATCCGCCTGGTGCTGGGCGTGTTTTTCGACGCCGCCGGCGTGGCGCAGCGCTTCCCGGCCGCCATGGCAGCCTACCAGCGCCACTACCTGGACATCAACGGCGAGCACAGCGCGCTGTATCCGGACGTGGCCGCCGGACTGGACGCGCTCAAGGCCAGCGGCCTGCGCCTGGCCTGCGTGACCAACAAGCCGATCGCCTTCGCCAGGCCGCTGCTGGAGCAGAAAGGCCTGGCCGGCTATTTCGAGGTGGTCTACGGCGGCGATTCGCTGCCGCAGAAGAAGCCGCATCCCATGCCGCTGCTGCAGGTGTGCAGCGATTTTTCGCTGGCGCCGGCCCAGGTGGTGGCCATTGGCGACTCGTCGAACGACGCGCAGGCGGCGCGCGCGGCCGGCTGCCCGGTCCTGACAGTGCCGTACGGCTACAATCACGGCGAGTCTATACACGACACAGATTCCGATGGTATAGTTGACACGCTGCTACACGCGGCCGACTTGATACGCTTGCACAACCAGATAGCAAACTGATCCTAAACACAGCATGTTTCTCAACAAAAGACACAATGTCACGCACCAGGGCTCGATTGAGGCCTGGCTATGGCGACGCTGGCAATCCTGGGCTAACTGACCCGCGCTGATTGCTGTCGCCCGCATTTTCGTGCGCCGACAGGTTTTTTGAACTACTCCCGCCCGAACTCCACCTATCGCTTTGGGCGGCATGGAGAGAACATGACCGAACTCGAATTCAAATCGCTGGCCACGCAAGGCTACAACCGTATCCCCCTGATCGCGGAAGCCTTCGCCGATCTGGAAACCCCGCTGACGCTGTACCTGAAGCTGGCGCAGACCCAGAACCACGGCAAGAACACCTTCCTGCTCGAATCGGTGGTGGGCGGCGAGCGCTTCGGCCGCTACTCCTTCATCGGCCTGCCCGCGACCACCCTGCTGCGCACGCACGGCAACCTCACCGAAATCGTCAAGAACGGCGCCGTCATCGAAACGCACGAAGGCAATCCGCTCGACTTCATCGAACAGTTCCAGTCCCGCTTCAAGGTGGCGCTGCGCCCCGGCATGCCGCGCTTCTGCGGCGGCCTGGCCGGCTACTTCGGCTACGACACGGTGCGCCACATCGAGAAAAAGCTGGCCGGCGGCGCGCCCAGGGATGATCTGAACCTGCCGGACATCCAGCTGATGGTGACCGAAGAGCTGGCGGTGATCGACAATATCTCCGGCAAGCTGTACCTGATCGTCTACGCCGACACCACCCAGCCCGAATCGTATTCGAAAGCGCGCCAGCGCCTGAAAGACCTGCGCGCCCTGCTGCGCCGCGGCGTGGACGCGCCGGTGACGAGCGCCTCGGTGCGCACCGAAACCATCCGCGACTTCGACAAGGAAGACTACCTGAAGGCGGTGGCCCGCGCCCACGAGTACGTGATGGCCGGCGACCTGATGCAGGTGCAGATCGGCCAGCGCCTGCGCAAGCCCTACGTGGATTCGCCGCTGACGCTGTACCGCGCGCTGCGTTCGCTGAACCCGTCGCCGTATATGTATTTCTACAATTTCGGCGACATGCAGATCGTCGGCGCCTCGCCCGAGATCCTGGTGCGCAACGAGACCGCGGCAGACGGCCAGAAGAAGGTCACGCTGCGCCCCATCGCCGGCACCCGCCCGCGCGGCGGCACGCCGGAACGCGACGCCGAGCTGGCCAGGGAACTGCTGGCCGACCCGAAAGAGATCGCCGAGCACGTGATGCTGATCGACCTGGCGCGCAACGACCTGGGCCGCATCTCCGACATCGGCACCGTCAAGGTCACCGACCGCATGGTGATCGAGAAGTACTCGCACGTGCAGCACATCGTCTCCAACGTGGAAGGCACGCTGAAGCAAGGCATGTCCAACCTGGACGTGCTGCGCGCCACCTTCCCGGCCGGCACCTTGACCGGTGCGCCGAAAGTGCGTGCCATGGAAGTGATCGACGAGCTGGAAATCACCAAGCGCGGTATCTACGGCGGCGCCTGCGGCTACCTGTCCTTCGGCGGCGAAATGGACGTGGCGATCGCCATCCGCACCGGCGTGATCAAGGACGGCATGCTGTACGTGCAGGCGGCAGCCGGCATCGTGGCCGACTCGGTACCGGAAATGGAATGGCAGGAAACTGAAAACAAGGCGCGCGCCGTACTGCGCGCCGCCGAACAAGTGCAAGATGGCCTGGATGGGGAGTTCTGAGATGCTGCTGATGATCGACAACTACGACTCCTTCACCTACAACATCGTGCAGTATTTCGGCGAGCTGGGCGAGAATGTGCGCACCTTCCGCAACGACGAAATCACGATCGCTGAAATCGAAGCGATGGACCCGGACCGCATCTGCATTTCGCCCGGTCCGAAAGACCCTGCGCAGGCGGGCATTTCCATCGACGTGCTGAAGCACTTCGCGGGCAAGAAGCCTATCCTCGGCGTGTGCCTGGGCCACCAGGCCATCGGCGAAGCGTTCGGCGGCAAGGTGATCCGCGCCAAGCAGGTCATGCATGGCAAAACTTCCGTTATCGCGCATACCGGCGTGGGCGTCTTCAAGGACCTGCCCAGCCCCTTCACCGTGATCCGCTACCACTCGCTGGCGATCGAACGGGCCTCGCTGCCGTCCTGCCTGGAAGTGACGGCATGGACCGACGACGGCGAGATCATGGGCGTGCGCCACAAGGAATACGACATCGAGGGCGTGCAGTTCCACCCCGAGTCCATCCTGTCGGAACACGGCCACGCGCTGCTGAAGAACTTCCTGGAACGCTGACCGGGCCGGCGCGCCAGCGCGCGCCGACACAACCCTGGCCCGAAATCCGTCCCGAGCTCAATACGAATTGAAGAGGAAACGCCATGCCTACGTCTAAAAATACGCACCAGATTACCCCGCAGGAAGCGCTGCTGCGCTGCATCGAGCACCGCGAGATCTTCCACGACGAAATGCTGCACCTGTTCCGCCAGATCATGTCCGGCGAAATGTCGCCCGTGATGGTCGCGGCCCTGACCATGGGCCTGCGCGTGAAGAAGGAAACCATCGGCGAAATCGCCGCCGCCGCGCAGGTGATGCGCGAGTTCTCCACCAAGGTGCCGATGGCCGACACCACCAACCTGCTCGACATCGTCGGCACCGGCGGCGACGGCGCGCACACCTTCAACATCTCCACCACCGCCATGTTCGTGGCGGCGGCGGCCGGCGCGCGCGTGGCCAAGCACGGCGGGCGCAGCGTGTCGTCCTCGTCCGGCTCGGCCGACGTGATCGAATCGCTGGGCGCCAACATCAACCTGAAGCCGGAGCAGATCGCGCAGTCCATCGCGCAGACCGGCATCGGCTTCATGTTCGCGCCCAACCACCACGCCGCCATGAAGCACGTGGCGCCGGTGCGCCGCGAACTGGGCGTGCGCTCGATCTTCAACATCCTGGGCCCGCTGACCAATCCGGCCGGCGCGCCGAATATCCTGATGGGCGTGTTCCACCAGGATCTGGTGGGTATCCAGGTGCGCGTGCTGCAACGCCTGGGCGCCCAGCATGCGGTGGTGGTGTACGGCAAGGACAATATGGATGAAGTGTCGCTGGGCGCCTCCACCATGGTGGGCGAACTGGTGAACGGCGAAATCCGCGAATACGAAATCCACCCGGAAGACTTCGGCATGCAGATGATCGCCAGCCGCAACCTGAAAGTGGCCGACGCCACCGAATCGAAGGCCAGGATGATGGAAGCGCTGCGCGGCGAAGCCGGCGCGGCCTACGACATCGTGGCCCTGAACGCCGGCACGGCGCTGTACGCGGCCGGCGTGGCCTCGTCCATCGAGGACGGGCTGGCCAAGGCGCGCGCCGCCATCGCCTCCGGCGCGGCGCTGGCCAAGGTGGAGCAGTTCGTGTCGGTGACGCAGCAGCTCGGCGCGGCCAATTAAGGAGCCCGCCATGTTCGGCATCCACGACCTGACGCTCTTTATCATCTCCGGCCTGCTGCTCAACATCATGCCGGGGCCGGATTCCCTGCTCATCATGGCGCGCAGCGCCACCCAGGGCTGGCGCGCCGGCTGCGCCGCCGCGCTGGGCATTGGCGCCGGCACCATGGTGCACGTCACCGCCGCCGCCGTCGGCCTGTCGGCGCTGCTGTCCACTTCCGCCATGGCGTTCGGCGTGGTGAAGTGGGTGGGCGCGGCCTACATCGTGTACGTCGGCATCGGCATGCTGCGCGCCAGGCTGAAGACCGGCGACGGCGGCCCGCCGGGCGCGCAGACGGCGGCGCCGCCCGCCGCCTCCTACCGCAAGATCTTCGCGCAGGGATTCCTGACCAATGTGCTGAACCCGAAGGTTGCGCTGTTCTTCCTGGCCTTCGTGCCGCAATTCATCTCGGCCGATACGCCCAACAAGGCGCTGGCTTTCCTGATCCTGGGCTGCATCTTCAACTTCAACGGCATGTTGTGGTGCAACGGGCTGGCGGTGTTTACCGCCTTCGCCAGCGCGCGCCTGAAAGTCAAACCGCTGGTGGCGCTGTGGCTGAACCGCATTACAGGCGGCCTGTTCCTGGCACTCGGCGCGCGCCTGGCGCTGTCCGAACAACATTGAAAGCACGACCATGTCCGACATCCTGAACAAGATCCTGGCCACCAAGGCCGATGAAGTGGCGGCAGCCAAGAAGCACCGCAGCCTGGCCAGCGTGCGCGCCGAAGCGGAAGGCGACGCCGAACTGCGCGCCAACTTGCGCGGCTTCGAAGCCAGCCTGCGCAGCCGTATCGCGGCCCGCAACGCCGCCGTGATCGCCGAAGTGAAAAAGGCGTCGCCGTCCAAAGGCGTGCTGCGCGCCGACTTCCGCCCGGCCGAGATCGCCGAAAGCTACACCAGGCACGGCGCCGCCTGCCTGTCGGTGCTGACCGACGTGCACTACTTCCAGGGCGCCGACGAGTACCTGAAACAGGCCCGCGCCGCCTGCGACATCCCGGTGCTGCGCAAGGACTTCATGATCGACATGTACCAGATCTATGAAGCGCGCGCGATGGGCGCCGACTGCATCCTGCTGATCGTGTCCGCCCTGGACCACGGCCTGATGGCCGAGATGGAGGCCTGCGCCCACGAACTGGGCATGGGGGTGCTGATCGAGTCGCACGACGGCGACGAACTGAGCGCCGCGCTGAAGCTGAAAAGCAATCTGATCGGCATCAACAACCGCAATCTGCGCACCTTCGAAACCTCGCTGGACACCACGCTGGACCTGCTCGCCCGCATCCCAGCAGAGCGCCTGGTGATCACGGAATCGGGTATCCTCAACAGTGACGACGTGCAGCGCATGCGCGACGCGAACGTCCACAGTTTCCTGGTGGGCGAAGCCTTCATGCGCGCGCCGGATCCAGGCGCGGAACTGCGCCGCCTGTTCAGCTAGCTTGTTGCGCTCATCTTTACCGGGAGGCCCGCCATGGGCAAGTTACAGCACTCCGCCGCAGTGGCCCTCGCGGCGCTGCTGTGCGCTTCCCTTCTGGCCTCCTGCGGCAAGGAACCGCCGCGCCGCGAAGCGGCGCCCCGGCCCGCCGAGATCCCCCGCACGCCGCTGCCATCCGAGCAAGTACCGGTGCCGCCGCTGCCTGCTCCCATCCACAACCTGGACGACTACAAGCGCGCGCTGGCCGCCAAAATCCTGGCCGCCACGCCCGACGCGGCCTTCAGCGGGGCGCTACCGCCGCTGCTGACCTCCATTGTGGTGCTGGAAGCGAAGATCGGGCGCGACGGCGACATCGTCAGCCTGCGCGTGGCGCGCTCGCGCGACCAGAAGGCCAGCGGCCTGGCGCTGGCCGCCATGCGTGCGGCGGCGCCTTTCCCCAAGCCGGGCAAGCTGATGGCCGGGCATCACAAGACCTTCGATGTTTCCGAGACCTTTTTGTTCAACAAGGAATACCGCTTCCAGATCCGCACGCTGGCGCCGGTGCAGTGACGCCATTAGCGTATTTCCGCCGTCTCGGCCAGTTCCACCCGGTCGCGGCCATTTTCCTTGGCGCGGTATAGCGCCGCATCGGTGCGGCCCAGCAGGCTGTCCAGCGTTTCCTCGCGCGACACATGCGTGCCGATGCCGATGCTCACCGTGCATGGCGGCAGCTGGTCGTCCCAGTCGGTGCGCAACGCGGTGCGGATACGGTCGGCCACCATCATCGCGCGCGGCACTTCCGCGTCCGGCAGCAGCACCACGAACTCCTCGCCGCCGAAGCGCGCCACGTAGTCGCTTTCGCGCAGGGCCCCGCTGATGATATTGGCAATCTGCACCAGCACCCGGTCGCCCACCACGTGGCCATAGCGGTCGTTGATGGCCTTGAAGCGGTC
>NZ_BAAKJE010000158.1:0-844 GCF_059704565.1 Massilia sp. NBRC 108631 | reverse complement strand
CAAAAAAGGCTTACGCGCCGGAGCGGGTAAGCCTTCATTGGTACTGCGTATTCGTGGTAGGCCGTGCGGGATTCGAACCTGCGACCAACGGATTAAAAGTCCGCTGCTCTACCAGCTGAGCTAACGACCCGAAAGAGGCCGTATTATATACAGGTCGCTGCGGGCTTGCAAAGGTTTTTGCGCGCTTTTTTCTTCAGGCCAGCGCCGAGGTCACTTTCAGCACCTCTTCAGCGCTGGTGACGCCCTCGGCGATCTTGTAGGCGCCGGCGATGCGCAGCGGCTTCATGCCGTCAGCGATGCTCTGGCGGCGCAGCGCGGCGATGTCGGTCTCCTCCTGTACCTGCTGGCTGAACGCCTCCGTCACCGTCAGCAGCTCGTAGATGCCGGTGCGGCCCCGGTAGCCGGTCTGGCGGCACTCGGGGCAGCCCAGCGGGCGGTACACGCGCTCCGGCTTGGGCAGGTCCCAGGCGCCGCCTATGCCTTGCCACACGTCGTCGGCGATCTGGCCGTCCGGCGATTTGCAGTCCGGGCACAGCGTGCGCACCAGGCGCTGCGCCATGATGCCGATCAGCGTCGCTTCCAGCAGGTAGTGCGGCACGCCCAGCTCCAGCAGGCGCATCACGGCCGACGGCGCGTCGTTGGTGTGCAAGGTGGACAGCACCAGGTGGCCGGTCAGCGCGGCCTGGATCGCCATTTCGGCGGTGGCCAGGTCGCGGATCTCGCCCACCATGATGATGTCCGGGTCCTGCCGCATCAGCGCGCGCACGCCGTCGGCGAAGGACAGGTCGATGCCCGGTTGCACCTGCATCTGGTTGAAGGCCGGCTCCACCATCTCGATCGGGTC
>NZ_BAAKJE010000157.1:0-241 GCF_059704565.1 Massilia sp. NBRC 108631 | reverse complement strand
TGTTCATCAAACGCGTCAGCGTGGATGGCGCGTCGTTGGTGTGCAGCGTGGAGAACACCATGTGGCCGGTCTGCGCCGCCTTGATGGCGATGTCGGCCGTTTCCAGGTCGCGGATCTCGCCCACCATGATGATGTCCGGGTCCTGCCGCATCAGCGCGCGCACGCCGTCGGCGAAGGACAGGTCGATGCCCGGTTGCACCTGCATCTGGTTGAAGGCCGGCTCCACCATCTCGATCGGGTC
>NZ_BAAKJE010000156.1:0-1488 GCF_059704565.1 Massilia sp. NBRC 108631 | reverse complement strand
TAGCTATCCGTATTGCGACGTCATCGACCTGCCCTCTTATTCGCTGGCCAAATCAGTGGCCGGGGCGATAGGCCTGATGCGGATTGAAAAGAAGTACGAAGGGGTGCAGAGCGCGATGACCCTGCAAGCGACGGTAGGGCTGTGTTCGGGCGACCAGTGGCGTGACGTAACACTGCTGAACACGCTGGATATGGCGACGGGCAACTACACAAGTTCGGGCTACGAGGTGGACGAAGGCTCGGCAAAAGCGGGCAGCGATTTTTTCAGCGTCGACACCTACAGCCAGAAGGCCACGCACGCGTGCAGCTATCCAAGGAAGGCCGCGCCTGGCGCCACCTGGGTCTACCACACATCGGACACATTCCTGCTCGGCAGCGCGCTCAACACGATCTACAAGCAGAAGGAAGGCGACACCAAGGACTACTACCGTGACCTGCTGGTGAACGAGCTGTGGAAGCCGCTGAAAATGAGCCCCACCACCTGGACCTCGACCCGCACCAACGACAGCGCCGCCCAACCGTTTACCGGCTACGGCCTGACCTTCCATCATGACGACATGGTCAAGATCGGCGAATTCCTGAACAAAAACAACGGATCGATCGGTGGAATACAGATGCTCGACAGCACGATCTACAGCGAAGCCATGCAGAGAACCGGCAACCACGGCCTGACCGCCGGCGCCGCCAACTACAAGTATCTGCACGGATTCTGGGCCTGGGACGCCGGCAGCGCGGATTCCAGCGCGGCTGTCTGCCCCAATGCGAAGTGGATCCCGTTTATGTCCGGATTCGGCGGCATCGGCCTGGTTCTCCTGCCCAACAATATGGTTTACTACTACGTCAGCGACAACCACGAATACGCGTTCAAAAACGCGGTGGTTGAACTGAACAAGATCCGCAATATCTGCAACTAGCAGGTTTTACGTCCCGCGCCGGCTGGCCCATGCGCCAGCTGGCGTACCCTCAATGAAGTACTCCGAAGATGGAATTGCAGGCGCGCCGCTTGCAACATAGAGTCACCCCCGGACAATGATAAGGTTCCATTCCGGAGGCAAACTATGAAAAAATTTCAACTTCTAAAAACGCTGTGCGCCGCTGCCTGCGTGACAGGCACACTAGGTGCCTGTGCACTGGGCGGCCGCGTCAATGACAGCGAAACCTATGCCCCTCTGCCAGGGACCGGTGCGGTCACCCGTGCCGCCGCCAACCTGGGATATGCCACCCTGATGGGCAGCGCCACCAGCCTGGTCGACTATCGCGCCTTTGCCGTTCCGAGCAACGCGGCCAACCCCGGCCACACGTTCCAGGGCACCCTCACGCTGAACAATCTCGGCACCACCGGCAGCTTTAGCGAACAGGGCACCTCGGTGGCCCGCTTCTACCAAGATCCCGGCCACCTGCCCGCCTTTTCCTTCCAGTTCGTCCAGACCGGAACCCACATCGTCCCGGTCACACGCGGATTGATCGGCACCTCCCATCCGAACTGGTC
>NZ_BAAKJE010000155.1:0-3933 GCF_059704565.1 Massilia sp. NBRC 108631 | reverse complement strand
CTCCCAGCACCTTGTGGCTGGCAAATAAATGAACGCTGGCCTGCGGCCAGCCATCATCAACTAAACTGTTACGGCACTCAACACGGTGCTGAGTCGACGCTTACCTTCAGATCACGCACAAAATCTGTCTCAGCCGGTCCGACTCGACCGGAAGCAACCCCACCTGCCGCAGTCCAGAGCCCAGCGGCCCCTAGTGCTTTTGCGAGTGATTGTCGGCGCACCGCACGCGCAATCTCTCGCGGGTCAAAGTCTTGCAAGCGCTGTAGGGCCGGGTCGGGTGGAGGATCAATGAAGACAAGTTGCGCTGTTTCAACACTTCGATCTTGAGGAATAAATAAGCCACCGACCATGCAGGATGTGAAGAGGGACCCGTTACTTAGATTACTCTTCTGGGAAATGCCTCTAACAAGTGCATCATCAAGCGCGGCTCTGGATGTCTGACTGCCCTTGCACTCCAAAACATGCAATCTTCCCATTGAATCAACGCCGATGAGATCGGGGGTTTTGGATGGCCCACGCTTGGAGCGGGCTGCATGCGAGACAACGCCTGCCATCAATGAGTCGAGAAGGTAAGCTGTATCTGCGAAATCTTCAAATCCGTGTTGTTCTACAAGGTAGTGACAAGGAAATCCCAATCCGAAGTCGTCGGAAAGGATGGTTTTTTGATGTGGGTCGAGTTCATTCCAAATTGGCCGAAGTCTCAGCGATGGATCTCTCCTAGAGATGGCTGCACCATAACGCAGCCAGGCCCAGTATGTGGATAGACTGATACCGCGATATCGAGGTGGCGTGGTTAAGTAGCCAACTACCAGCAGTGCTTGGAGAACATCACAGTCCCAAGCAGCTGCTGAGGGAAGTCCTGGGAGAAGACTTGTTGTTCCATGGCTTGCATCGACAGACATCGAGATATGCTTTTTCAACTACTTATTCCCTATTTCTCAGACTTCAGTTCAAATTTCACAGCCTTTGCGAGCCTTTCCCAGGATTGCCAATAGTGGCACTGATGAGATGGAGAGCTGTTGGGGTGATTATTCTTTGCCATGCTTCTGACGCCAAAGCCGTAACTCACGTGCTGAAACACGTTTTTCATGGAGTCGGTCGCTTGCAAGAAACGCATCTACCCGAATGCGATTACCTGCCCGGCCAACCTGTTTCAGATCTTCTTGCATTTTTTTAACATGTTCAGCGATTTGCACGAATGGATCATTTCCGAGTTTCGATATTCCTTCCAAATCTCCCATGCTGAGCGTGTATACGTTTTCTTCGCGTACAGAATTCTTTGCGTTTCTGCGCCAACTAATACTGACTGTATAGTTTTTTCCTTCCAGCGGGCCGTACTCAGAAACATAGCTGCTCATACTCTGACCTGGCTTAAGAACACTTATCCGTTTAAGAGGAATTTCTTTCGTCTTTCTTGCTTCACCATTTTCCAAGGGCGGATCAAATTCGATGGAAATGTCGTAAGCAGTACCGTTGCCGGTGTTGTTCACATTCAGGTCAAAATGCCTCATTGACCAACGATTCGGGTCGAGGGTCGCCACCACATGTGGTTGAGAACTTGCCTCCACCATACGTGTTGTTTCACGCGCTAGAACTTGCGTCACTCTCCAAAGAAAAAAGGTGGCTATTGCGGTGACTAGCGTGCCGAGTAATCCTCCGATAGACACGACGATGTTGATCCATGTTGGCATTTCATTCACTTGAGACCTTTCAATATTTGCACAGTTTGTACACACCATTAGAGAGCGATATTGTCAAAAGCCTTGCACCTTCTCAGGCAGCCGTGGATCACGACTGGTTACCCTGATCATCGGTATTGTTCTGAGCCAAGCGCTCGTCAATTTCCGCGAGTGCTCCATCCATTACTTTATTGATTCGTTCTTTTAGTTCCTCGCCATAGTGGCCAGGCTTCATGCTTCGAACTCGTCTCATTTCAACGTAAAGTTGGCGTAAGGATTCACGGCTGTCTTGAAGATGAGTGGCAATCAACAAGCGCAAACGCTTAAGTTGGCTGGTACTTAATCGCTCCAATTCATCTTTCCAAATATTGGGGTGGAAGGGGCGCATGACCACGCCACGGAAGTTGCTTGCGGAATTTGACAGTATATCGTGCATGTGCGGCACCAAAGTCTTGATTTCGTTGGAACGGGCTAGGTAGGAGTTAATCTTTTGCTGTATGGGATTAACTGTCTGACGAGGGAGAGTGGATTTGGCTTCAAATCCTGAGCCATCGGCTGCGCGTGTAAATACACTACCCGGGTTGGCCCTAGCCCAAGTTCCTGCCTGTTCGAAGGTTTCAAAACGCAGGGTGAAGGTGCCAATCGAGGAGAGTGTATGGTGCGTGCTCTCAACGACAGCGTTGTTCCCATCATTGACTAGCCCAAGCGACCAAGATTCATGTTTGAGGGCTAATGATGAGGCGTTAGGATTGCCTGTTCGCACGATGTGCTGTACACCCGCAGCTAACTCGTCATCGGTAAAGGCGGCATCCGGCAAGCCGTCATCGTCGTGGTTATCCATATTACATAGTCCTGACGTCATATCTCGCTACCCTTAGGGAGCCGCTGAATTATTCCTCAGCGGCTGAATCTGCGGCGATCTGAACCTGAGACAATACGACATTGTCCATCACTGCTCAGCCGATCATGCAACGAAGCTTTTCCGACCTTGAGTACGCCGCCAAGAAGAAGCTCACGCGGCGTGACCGATTCCTGGCCGAGATTGATCAGGTGACGCCTTGGGGCAAGCTGCACAAGCTCATTGAGCCGTTTTACCCGAAAGCAGCAGGCGCCGGCCGTCCGCCGATTGGCTTGGCGCGCATGCTGCGCATGTACGTGGCCCAGCAGTGCTTCGGGCCGTGCCGAACGGCTTGAAGTCGTTGTTCTTGGTTTGGTCCACCAAAATATTGCGGTCAGCCAGAAACAAGATTCGTTTCTTGGTGCCGGACTTCCACAAACGCCAGATGATCTGGAACGCGGTGTAGGTTTTGCCTGTGCCGGTTGCCATGACTAGCAGAATGCGTTCCTGACCTTTGGCGACCGCTTCCACCGTGTTGTTGATGGCATTGGCTTGATAGTAACGCGGGGTGCGCCCGCTGCCGTCGTCGTAGTAGGGCATCTCGACCGTGTGGCGTGCCTCTTTGGTGTCCAATCCCTTCCACTGGCAATAGCGTTGCCAAAGTTCAGTTGGCGAGGGGAATGCGTCCAGCGCCAGTTCTCGTTCGACCTTGTCGGCAAGGCCGGTACGGTCGTGCATCAGGAAGGCATCGCCGTTGGAGCTGAATACAAACGGTACGCCCAAAGTTTCAGCATAGTTCAGCGCTTGCTGCATACCGGACCCAACGCTGTGGCCGTTTTCCTTGGCTTCGATGACGGCGACCGGGATGTTGGACTTGTAGTACAGGATGTAGTCGGCGCGCTTCTGTTCGCCACGCGCATGAAGTTTTCCACGAACGATGACGCGGCCCTTAGTAAAGCTCACTTCCTCGCGAATCTGCGTGTGGAGATCCCAGCCAGCTGCGGTGATGGCCGGGGTGATGTACTTGGTGCAGATGTCTCGTTCGGAAAGGCCTTTTTTGTCGGTCATGGGGATATGAGGGCTTGAACGCGCTGGTTATGATGTTTGAGCATATGCAAGATCATAGCTCAAAAGCAACGTTTAGTCGTGGGATTCGTCCCACCACTTCACCGAGGCAAGCGACCAGAGAGCGACCAGAAACAAAAAAGCCCACGAACGTAAATTCGTGGGCTTCCTTGATTATTCTTGGTAGGCCGTGCGGGATTCGAACCTGCGACCAACGGATTAAAAGAACGTAAAGCGGCGGGCATTGGGGACCTGTCAGAAATTTTGTGTGCGGGGCCAAAGTTTAATTAGCTGATCGCGTTGGTGAAACGCTCCCCATACATGATGGCGAACTGGTTAACTGCCTGCTTC
>NZ_BAAKJE010000154.1:0-6503 GCF_059704565.1 Massilia sp. NBRC 108631 | reverse complement strand
GGCGGGGGGGGCGGTGCGGGGGGGGGCCCCGGGCCCGGCCCCCCCCCCGCCACCGCTGAGCAGGTTCAGCATGGTCAGCGGATTGACCCCGAACACCCAGGAACCGATCAGCGCCAGCACCACGGTGCCGATGCCGATCGAGCGCCCGCCCAGGCCGAAGCCGCCGCCGCCGCCGCCCGAGCCGCGGTGGTCCTCTACGTTGTCGCTTTCGCGGTTACCTTCCCATTTCATGGCGAGCTCCTGTCTTGCAGTCTTATTTATATGCAGCCACTATACGCTTACTATCCGGTTGCGGCCGCCGCGCTTGGCCCGGTACAGTGCGTCGTCCGCACGTTTGAGCACGTCCTCGGCGTGGGTGTCGCCGGCTGCAAATTCGCTCAGGCCGCCGCTGATGGTGCCGCCGCCGCCCACCGCGCCCAGGCGCAGCAGGGCTTCCGCCACGCGCAGGCGCAGGCGTTCTGCGATGGGAGCGGCCTGCGCGCGGCCGGTGTGCGGCATCAGCACCACGAACTCGTCGCCGCCCAGGCGGGCGGGAAAGTCGGTGCTGCGCAGCTCGTCGCGGCAGACGTCGGCGGCGGCGCGGATGGCCCTGTCGCCGAACAGGTGGCCGAACTGGTCGTTGATGTTCTTAAAATGGTCGATATCGAAGATCAGCAGGGCGGTCGGCGTGCGGTAGCGCAGGAACACTTGATAATGTTCGGCCAGCGCGCCCATCAGCTTGCGCCGGTTGTTCAGGCCGGACAGCTCGTCGCTTTCGCTGTGCAGGCGCAGCTGCGCTTCGAGCTGGTGGCGCGCCGTGATATTGCTGGCCACCCACAGCACCGCGTCTTCGCCGTCGACCTGGAACTCCAGCGCCTGCACCCGGCCTTCGAACCAGCTGGCCTTGAGCGGCGGCTTGCCGGCCATGTCGAGAATGTCTTCGCTGACCAGGCCGTACTCCACCACGTGCAGGCTGCGCGTGGCCAGCGCTTTGTGGATCTCGGCCAGGAACCACTCGGCCTTGGACGGCACCAGCAGCTCGGCCATGGTTTTTCCCGCCAGGAAGCCGATCTCATTGTAATAGCGCACGTCGGCGCCGCCGAAGGCGGCCGCATAGCGGCCGCTGCGGGTGAGGAGAAAGGCCGGGTCGGGCAGGGCTTTGAGGACGGACGCGATCTGTTCGCCCGACAGTGCGGTCATGTACGGCATGGAAATCCGGAGGGTAAGGTCAATTTTGTGCAGCGCCGCAACGGTAGCAGAGCCGTGGCTGTTAGGCAAGCTGGCGCCGGGCCCGCTGCAGTCCGCTTACCATGGCGTTCACCCTAACCTGCGGAGGCTGGCCATGTGGACTTCATTGAAACGCGTGCTGTGTGTACTCTTGCTGGCCGGCGGCGCCGGCGCTGCTCCCGGCGCACTCGCCGGCACCCTGGGCGACCGCGTGTCGCTGCAGTATTTCTATCCCGACCTGCAGACGCCCACGCGCAGTTTTGCCGCCCAGCTGGTCGACGGCGACGGCGCGCTGTTCCACAATGTCGCCGGGGTGTTCGACCTGACCGTGACCGATACCCAGGTAATCGCCAGCAATTTCAACACCGAGGCCTACTGGCTGGGCGGCGCCTTCAACGGCTTCGTGCTGACCAATCTGGACCACAGCTGGCAGCCCTTCGCCGCGCTGGGGCGGCAGACCAACCTGGCCGGCTTCACGCCGGCCAATGTCACCATCAGCGGCAACGCCGCCTATGTCAACTGGCAGGGCTTGTCCTTTGACCAGGATACGCAGGTGGTGCTCTACCTGAGCGCCGTACCGGAGCCGGCCGCCTACGCCATGTTGCTGGCGGGTGGCGCAGTGCTGCTGGCGCGGCGCCGGCCACGGTGCTTGTTTGGCCATCGATAGCACTCCAGCAACAAGCATGTTTCCAGTGCAATAGGATGACCATATTGCTTAACATTGACGCCTTTTGCAGGAGTGCACACTCACATACAAAATCCGCGCTTTCCTGATGTTTTATTGCCGTGGGGATACTCTTTCTTGGTATGTTATTGGCTGTAAGCCTTAACCAACAGCATAGACCGCCAAGGGAGCCCACATGCCGAACCGAATTTCCAAGAAGATTGCCGCCGCTGCGCTGGCGGCACTGGCGTTAGGAACGATGGCGCTGCCGGAAAGCGCGCTGGCGCAAACCGCCGCCAAGCGCTCCAGCCAGGCGCAGCCGGCCAAGCCGGCGATGCCGCAGCTGAATTTGCCTGACCACAGCAACGGCGAGCGGGCCATCAGCCGCCTGGGCGCCAGTCTGCCGGGCGTGGCCGCGCACTACGGCAAGTCGGCCGACGCGCTGCGGGCGCAATTCCGCAACGACCGTTCCGCCTGGCTCGACAAGGCCGGGCGCATGTACTTCGTCGAGCTGGGCCTGACCGCATCGCCGTCCGACGTGGCGCAAAGCGGCGCCATCTATCCGGCCGACCAGACCTTCCTGCTGCACTCCCGCAAAAGCTCCAAGCGCAAGATCTACCTCGACTTCAACGGCCACACCACCACCGGCACCGCGTGGAACACCAGCTACGGCCTGAGCACCATCGTCAGTCCCGCCTTCGACCTGGACGGACTGCCCGGCACCTTCAGCAGCACCGAACTGGCCATGATCCAGAATATCTGGCGCCGCGTGGCCGAGGATTACGCGGCCTTCGACGTCGACGTCACCACCGAGGAGCCGCCGGCCGACCAGATGTCGCGTACTTCCCTGTCGGACGACACTTATGGCACGCGCGCGCTGATCACCAAGAACTTCACCGCCGGCACCGTCAAGGGCGACTGCGGCTGCGGCGGTTTTGCCTACGTGGGCGTGTTCGACGCCACCAGCGAAGCGAACAAGCCGGCCTTCATCTTCCAGGACAAGCTGGGCAACGGCGAGAAAAGCATCGCCGAAGCCACTTCGCATGAAGTGGGCCACAACCTGGGCCTGTCGCACGACGGCACCAGCTCGGTCGGCTACTACTCTGGCCATGGCAGCGGCGCCACCGGCTGGGCGCCCATCATGGGCGTGGGCTACAACAAGGAACTGGTCCAGTTCAGCAAGGGCGAGTACCTGAACGCCAATAACAGCGAAGACGACTACCTGGTGATGCAGAACAACGGCGTGATGTTTGCCGCCGACGATTTCGGCAACGGCATCGCCACCGCCGCCACCTTGTCGCCCACCGCCGTCAGCGGCATGAACACCTACGACATCATGGGCGTGATGGAAACGCCGTCCGACGTCGACGTGTTCCGCTTTAACGCGGGCGCCGGCGTGGTCACCATCAACGCCAAGCCGTTCGAGCGCGGTCCCAACCTGGACATTCTGGTCCAGCTGCGCGACGCGTCAGGCAACCTGCTGGCCGAGGCCAATCCGGCCGACGCGCTGACCGCCTCGCTGTCGTTCAACCTGCCGGCTGCCGGTACGTATTATGTGAGCGTGGAGGGCATGGGCCTGGGCGATGCGCTGGGCACCGGCTACAGCGCCTACGGCAGCGTGGGCCGCTACGCGGTGGCCATGTCGGCGCCGCTGGCGGCAGCAGGCGCTCCGGTGGCCGTCATCGGCGCCAGCGCCACCAACGGCCCGGCGCCGCTGAACGTGTCCTTCTCCGGGGCCTCGTCCACCGGTTCGGGCAGCAGCATCGTCAGCTATGAATGGAACTTCGGCGACGGCACCCCGCTGGCCGCCGGCGTCGCCGCCAGTCACGTGTACAACGCCGGCGGCAGCTACACCGCCTCCCTGAAAGTCACCAACAGCGCCGGTTTCAGCGGCACCAGCACGGTGGTGATCACCGCCACCACGGCGCAGCCGAAGGTCTACGCCGGCGGTATCACGATGGCGCTGGTGGCGCCGAACCGCCAGCAGGCCTACGCGCAGGCCAAAGTCACCGTCAAGGATGCGAGCGGCAATCTGATCCCGAATGCCACCGTATCGGGCAGCTGGAGCGGCATCGTCAGCGGCGCGGCATCGGCTGTGACCAACGCCAGCGGCGTGGCGACCATCAACTCGGTGTCCAGCAAGAAGACCGGTACCTTCAAGTTCACGCTCAACGGCATAACCGCCGCCGGTTACACCTATGACGCCAGCCTGAACGCCATGAGCAGCAATTCCATTTCGCGCTAAGCCGGCAAGGCTTGCATCAGGAGGACGGCGCCGCTTCGGGCGCCGTTCCTTTTTCTATCGCCGCTTTCAGCGCCTTCGCCACTGCGCCGGCAATATCGTCCTGCACCATCAGCAAATCATCGACCGGCCTGTCGTAGGTGTCCGACCAGATAATGAAGCCGTTGTCGGCTTTCATTAACCGCGCCGCAACCCGCAGCATATTGCCGGATTTGCGCACGCTGCCGTCCAATATATAGTTGACGCCCAATTCTTTCCCTATCTCGGCCAGTGCTTTTTGCTTGCCCTTGTAATAAAACGAGGAAGTTGGCGCCGGCACTTTGACGCCCGGGATTTTACTGAACCGGTTTATAAGCTCTTCGGTCATGCCGTCGGCAAATATCTCGTGTCCCATGCCTTCCGTTAAATCCGCAAACGGCAGCACCGCGATGGAATTCCGATATTGCGGCAGCGGGAAGGCGCTGGCAGCCGCAGGCGGCTTGGTCGCTTGCGTGCCGGACATCCAGAATGCCATGCCGGCGCTCGCCGCCACGCCCGCGGCCAGCAACAGGGCGCGGCGCCGGTTTGGCGCGACGGGCGGCGGGACAGCGACGGCCGCCGGCATGGCCGGGATGGCCGGCTCGTCCCATGGCCCGACGGGCGCCACCATCCGATACCCTTGGCGCGGCACGGTGGCGATGTAACTGGCCTGCCTGGGATCGTCGCCGAGCAGGCGGCGCAGCGACGCGATCGCCTGGTACACCGAATCCGGCGTGACCACCACGCCCTGCCAGACGTGGCCCAGCAGTTCTTCGGCGCTGACGATCTCTCCCGCGCGCGCGGTCAGGCAGAGCAGCAGGCGCAGCGTGCGCGGCTCCAGCCGCACGGTTTCGCCGGCGCGCGTCATTTCGCCCAGCGCTGTGTCGACGCACCAGGCGCCAACGCGCAGCTTCGTCGTCGTCAAGTTCTCCATGGGTCACCGTGCTTTTCTTGTAATTTTGATAGTGCGCAATTATAGCCCGGCCAAGGCGGTGCTCCGGCCAAGGTTTCAGGCAATGTTCAGGCGAATTCAGCCGAAATTCAGACCAAATTCAGGACTTTCCCGGCCCGCATCCGCATAGTGCAGGCTCATTTACCAATGGAGGCTGAGTATGCTTGTCTATAAATTCCCGTACTGGATCTGCAGTTTGGGCCTGGTTTTCACATGCGCGGCGAACGGCAGCCAGGCGGCAGGCGCGGCCGGCTGGACCGATGCCGGCAACGCCGTGCTGGTGCAGGAAGGCGCCCGGCTTGGCTGGACGCAAAGCGACAATGGGCAAGAGTTGAACTGGGACGAGGCAAAGGCGCATTGCGCGGAACTGGGCGCCGGCTGGCGCCTGCCCAAAGTGGACGAACTGGCCGCTATCGTGGACAAGGCGCGGACGGACGGCGACAGTGCCGCGTGCGGCAACGCGCGGTGCAAAGTTCCGCCGTTGTTCAGGCTGAGCGGCAGCTGGCACTGGAGCGGCAGCGACCTGAAAAAGGACGGGGCTGAACCTTCGCCGCTGCTGGCCTGGGGCGTCCAGCTGGTTAACGGCAGCAAGAACCAGACGTTCAAATTCATGCCGCACGGCGCCCGCGCCTTATGCGTCCGACTCATCGGGAGCGTCAAATGAAACATCTCTTATTATCCCTGCTGCTGCTGTCCGGCCTGCCTGCTTTCGCTGCGCAAGACATGGCCATCGTCTCCCGCCACAGCGCGGTGGTATTCCAGTGGAATCACTTTGGCTATTCCAATCCGGTGGCGCGTTTTGAAAAGATCGAAGGCAAACTGCTGCTGGACGAACAAGACCTGACAAAATCCTCCGTGACGGTAAAGCTGGCGCTGGATGGCTTGCGGACCGGGGTGGCCGCATTGGACGAGCATTTGAAAACAGACGAGTTTCTCGACGCCGCCCAATACCCCGACATTACATTCACCAGCACGGGCATTGAAAAAGGACCGATGGATACGCTGAAAATAAATGGCATGCTGTTCCTGCATGGCGTGACCAGGCCTATCGTGTTGAACGCGAAAATCAACAAGATCAGTACCGATCCGGCGACGAAGAAGAGCAGGGCGGGCTTCGATGCCGAGGCCACCCTGAGGCGCTCGGACTTCGGCGTTGGCAAGTATGTGCCGTCGGTGGCGGATGAGCTGCTGGTCCGCATCACTTTGGAAGTGGGCGCATAGCCAAGGGGCGTGGACGCAAAGAAGGGTTAGGAAGCCGAAGCTTGCTAACCCTTATCTGTTCCTGCGTATTCGTGGTAGGCCGTGCGGGATTCGAACCTGCGACCAACGGATTAAAAGTCCGCTGCTCTACCAGCTGAGCTAACGACCCGAAAGAGGCAGCATTATAGGGCGGCCTGCGGGTTTCGGCAAGCGCGAATTTC
>NZ_BAAKJE010000153.1:0-29693 GCF_059704565.1 Massilia sp. NBRC 108631 | reverse complement strand
GAAGCAGGCAGTTAACCAGTTCGCCATCATGTATGGGGAGCGTTTCACCAACGCGATCAGCTAATTAAACTTTGGCCCCGCACACAAAATTTCTGACAGGTCCCGTGCCAGTGGCCATTACCAGCAAAAACTTTCGCTTGGCCGCATCTACGCCTTCAGTGACCCGACGAATCGCTTCGTTTTGATAGTCGCGGCCGGCGATTTCAGCGTTGATGGAAACGTCACCCAACGGTTCGGCGAACTGGCGCTGATGGCGCAGGCGCTCCAGATCGTCCCGTGTGTAAAAGCCAGAGACCTTGCGGGGCGCGTAGCGTTCGCGATCCCAGAATTGAATTTCTTTACCATTGGTGAGAAACACGAATGGATCAGTGCCAAACTTTGTTTTTATCGCATCGGCATAGTCGGCTGCCTGGCGTTTTCCGGCGATTTCATCGCGGGATGATCGCTTGGCCTCGACTACGGCAATCGGCTTGCCATCTGAACCAAGAAGGACGTAGTCAGCGAACTGCTCACCACCATAGTTGGCCGTGGGCTCTGCTGTCTGTAAGAGAAATTCGTTTACGAGGTTTCGGCGATTTCGGGACCAACCCGCACGAGCCAACTGTGAATCGATGAGTTCGATTCGTGTCTGCGTTTCATTACGACTTGTCGTCATGCGGCGCTATCTCCATCGGCAGGTTCATCCGCTCCGCCAGCGCGCACCCATCCATCGACCTCGGACAGCTGGAACTTCCAAAGCCGGCCGATCTTGTGGGCAGGCAGGCCCCTACGCTCACGCCAGCGGTAGACGGTCTCCTTGACCACACCCAGATGTTGTGCCACGTGTTCGGCAGTCACCCACGGCTCAGTGTTCATTGCATTGGCGCTCAGAGATTTGCCTTTAGAATCGTCTTAAATAGTAGAAAGTAGTCTAACAGAATGGCGGATTTTAGGCCATGAGATGGCCGCTGGTGGGTGAAGGCAGCAATTTGATCGTTTTGACAGTCTTTCCACGTACCACTGCGCGAAACATTGAACTATCACTAGGGCAGGGTCAAGTGATCTGCCTCGTCTCGCCTCTCCAAACCTATCAAAACGGCTCGTCACCTTAGAGCCTATTGATAATTTCACCACATCTAGGATCTATTGATAGAAAGGAACATATGCCTACTTACGGCTACGCACGCACCTCGACCGTTGAGCAGGTCGCAGGCCTCGCAGATCAAATCGCCAAACTGAAGGGCGCTGGCTGCACGGACCAGACTATTTACCGAGAGCAAATCTCCAGCGTTAAGATGGAAGACCGTGTGGAGTTCGCCAAGGTGTTGTCCATGCTGAGGGCTGGCGACGTACTTGTCTTTACTAGCTTGTCCCGCGCCGCTCGCTCGATGATCCACATGGTCGAAATCGAAGCAAGGGTTGCGCGTGCCGGCGCGACGATCCGAATTCTCGACCTTGCGATTGATACCGCCACGCCGTCGGGGAGACTTACCTTCAACTTGTTCGCATCCATCGCTCAGTTTGAGCGCGAGAACATGCTGGAGCGGCAGAAGGTCGGGATCGCGGCGGCGAAACAGCGCGGCGCGTACACCGGACGAGCGCCAACGGCTCAAGCTAAGTCAACGAAGGTGTTGGCATTGCTCGCGAAAGGGCTTACCAAGCAGCAAGTGGCGGACGCGTGCTCTGTCGGGGTGGCGTCCGTGTATCGAATCATCAAGGCGTCGGCCTGAGCTTTCCCCAGCGAAGATTAGCCAATGCTGCCAAGAGCGACAGCAGTGTTGACCTGAACGAAGCAACTCAGGCTGAGGTCAGTTTATGTTTCGCTGATTGCTCGGCCATTTGAAGCAATTTTTCCCTGTCTGCACGGGGCATCCGATGGAACAAGGCCAACAAGCGTGCCTCGCTGTCATCGACGGCGTAGAAGTACGTCACTGGAAGGTTAAGTACGTTTCCGATTCTTTCCATAAGGTCAACACCGGGAACCCTCGTGCCGCGTTCGTACCGGTTCATCCTTGCGCTCGCACTCTCGACTTCAAGACCGGCCTGAATCCCCAGCTGTTCCTGGGACAAGCCACTTTCTGATCGTGCTTCCTTGAGCCGTTTTCCCAGCAGTGACATCGCTCTCTTTCGAACTTCAAAGAGAAAGATGGTCGGTGTTTCAGCTTGCCCATATGCTACCGAATTGGTAGGATTGTGTTGCTATTGGTTAATTCCTGCTTGTGCTATCGGGTTACAGCGGGAGTGCACGGAATGCGATGGGTGCGGCGCGCCGAGTATCGCCACCTACATGCTGTGATCAGGCCACGGACCAGCCAGTTGGCTGGTCCGTGCGTCTCGACGCATGCTTTATAAAAAAGGAGTGTTTCTTTGTCAGCGATTGATTTTTTACCAATAACCACCACTGTCCTTTCGACGGATACCGGCAACCCGGTCCGTTTTTCCGTCACCAACAAATCGAGTAGCCCTTTAACCATCTATTGGATTGATCGCAGCGGTAACGAGACGGCTTATGGGACTATCTCAACAGGCCAGACCTACAATCAAACCACGTCCAGCTCGCATGCTTGGGAAGTGAAAGGTGCAGATGGCAAGGTGGCGTTCAAGTTCCTGCCTACGGTGGCAGGGAACATTACCGTTGAGGCCGGTTACAGCAATACCTTCTCCGACTTCTCGGAAAAAATCATCCAGACGGCGGACGGCACTTGGTCTACTGCGCAAGGCTATGGCCTTATCAACGTAGCGAAATCGCTGGGCGTTGATGACCTGGGCGGCACGCTGTCGCTGAACGGGAAATCAAATAACCTAGCGCTGAACGCGATCTCTGCTTCGTCGGCGTGGGCAGCAGGCTACACCGGCAAAGACGTGAAGGTAGCCGTTATCGACATTGGCATTGCTAGCCATGACGAGATCAACAGCAACATCGTCGGCGGCTATGACTTCTACGACAAGGACACCACGCCTACGCCAGCGGCCGGTGCCTACCAAGATCACGCGCTGGGTGCGGCGTCGATCATCGCCGGCAGCCACGCCGCGCACAGCGGCGCTGACACCATGGGCGTCGCGCCCGATGCCAAGCTGCTGAATGTCCGAGTGGGGTCTACCACCGGCTCGTCCAGCACGAATATCGCGTCTGGCATTCGCTGGGCGGTGGACAACGGCGCTAAGGTGATCTGCATGCCGCTGCAATCGTCAGCCTCCGACCCCGACCAGGTGGTGGTGAGCGCTCTGGACTACGCTTTCCAGCATAACGTTGTGTGTGTGGTGATCGGCGGTAACTATAGCAACTATGGCCCGACCGGCCCAGCGCTGGCGGCGTTGCAGTTGAAGGGCGAAATCATCGACGTGGGCAACTTCAACGCCATGGCTTCGACACCGTTCGACTCGTCAAACATGGCGGGCGCTACGCCGTTCCCATGGGTGATGGCTAGTTCGTCGGGCTATGTGCCGACTGCTGCCGGTGGATATGCCTACCACGAAGACGGCGGTACGTCGTTCGCCGGTCCCTACGTGGCCGGGTTGGCTGCGCTGCTGTGGGAGCAGAACCCGAAAGCAACAGCGACGGAGATCATCAACAAGATCCTCGGCGGCGCCAGCCTGGCAGGCGTTGACATAGCTCCGTCCCAGCCATCGACCGGCATCACGCAAGCAGACCTCACCAAGGCCGTCAACGAGGCCGTCGCGGCCACCAAGGTAGCCGATGCACTTGCCGCCGCAGCGGATGCCGCTATCGCAAAGGCGGCTGCTGATGCCGCGCTGACCAAGGCGGTGCACGACGCGCTGGCAACTGCTGGTCAAAGCCAGCCTGAGGTGCACATAGCCGCCAGTAAAAACTTCACCTTCACCAACGGCTCTAAGAGCGATTTGTTTGTTGGCATCGACGGCACGGACACACTGGTGTACAGCGCAAGCCGCGCCAACGTTACCGTGGCACGTGCCGGAGACCACTTCGCCGTGACGGACAAAGTCGGCGGCGCGATAGACATGCTCTACAACGTAGACCGCCTTCAGTTTAGCGACGTCAGTATCGCGCTGGATGTTTCCGGTGCTGGCGTCGGTGGAGGGGTCTACCGCCTGTATCAGGCAGCGTTTAACCGCGCACCAGATAAGGCGGGCTTGGGCTTCTGGATGGCTGCCATGGACGCTGGCAGGACGTTGACTGAAGTGGCTCAGGGCTTCGTGCAGTCGGCGGAGTTCCAAAAGTTGTACGGCGCGAACCCAAGCAATAACGACTTGGTCGCGGCCATGTACAACAACGTGCTCCATCGCGCCCCGGACGCGGCTGGCCTGAAGTTTTGGGTAGACGCCCTGGAGCACGGCGAGACCGCTAAAGGCCTGCTGACCGCCTTCAGCGACAGCCCCGAGAACCAAGCAGCAGCGGCCAAGATCATTGGCCAAGGTTTTGAATACACCCCATTTCACTGATAGATAAGGAAATTTCATATGTTGAATTACTCAGGCAGCTCCGCGTCGGCCACGATCACCCGAATCGCACTGGCGGGAACTATTGCCATGTCGTTGCAGGCTTGCAATCAAACTATCGACGCAAGGCAGTCGCATGTCGAGCAAGGGCTAATCTACAAGAAGGACGCAAGTGATCCTTTTTCAGGCCAGCTGACTAACGTAGACATTATCCAGGTCGGCAAGCGGTACGCTGCGCAGTATGGCGCATGGACAGGCGGCTGCACCGTGCCTGTGCAAGATGGCCTGTTTGACGGCATTGCCGAATGCAAGAACCCCGAAGGCGTGAAGGTCGGAGAATTCACCTACAGCAAGGGGCAGCAAGCAGGTGTGCAGAAAATGTGGGCGTCAGACAGTGGCAACTTGATGTTTTCGATGACTGTTCGGGGCGGTGTGCCTGACGGCGTGGAGGAGCGTTTCAACCCCAAGACCGGCAAGATCATCAGTCGTATCAACTACGAAGCTGGCAAGAAGGTGGGAGAGGAAAAATCCTGGGATATTACGGGCGAAACCTTGTTGACTGATCTGGTGTGGGAGAACGGCTCCAAAACGGGCGTCTACCGCTATGATGAAAGGGAAGAACACTACAAGGCAGGTGCGCCTGATGGCGTCTGGAAGACGTGCCAATTGAACCGTGAAATCCCGATGGAACGGCTTAAACCAAACTATGAAAAATTCCGGCTTTATGCCGCTATGGCAGAAAAGCTAGGCGGCACATACTTCTTGCCCGCCTTGGTTGATAGCCCCTCCGGCGTCGTATGCACCGAACAGGTCTACAAGGATGGTGCTAAGCAGGCTGTCGCCGCCGTGAACGCGCCGCCTGGTTCAGGTGATGCCTGTCTTGATGCAAAGATCGCAGCATTCCGGAAGGAGAACGGCGAGGAAGCGCCTATCAACCATGATGTCATCGGAGAATGGGAAGCAGGTTGCAAAAAATAGAGGCCTGATTGCGATGCTGCAACAGGCAACCTGCCGGGGATGCATCATCCCCGGCGGTGCTTATTTCGGCCTGAACTGGGTCACACGTTTAACCGACGTGACGGCCCGGATGCAGGTTGATCCAGTTAGCGAGCGGACGTGTAAGCACGCTCGTTGAGTCAAGTTCTGCTGGCCCCAAATCCATGCCCACCTTTGCCGTAGGACTTGGTAGCCGCTTTGCAGAGGTAGCTTGCCCGGCGGAAGAAGTACGCAATGCCATCCAGATCATGTCGGTGGAGGATGAAGCAGGCATTGTCCGGTATATGGATTAAGCCTGTTACAGCTTCAATGGGAAGCCCAAGCGCACTTGCCCAAGCCTCATGTAGCCGGTTGTACATGTTGTCGATACCTGGTGCGTACCTACCCAACGCACAGAAGGCGTCTTTGTTCAGGAAGATAACGAAGTGGTAATGTGGGCGGCCACGTTGGCTGCCGACCTCTCTGGCCCAGACATAGCGGACCGAGCTGTCGTGAGCGTATCCCAAGTCTCGGAATGCCTTCTGGCGATTGTGCCTAATCTTAGCTTTGAAGGATTCGATGAATCGATCAATTGGTTCGTTCTCGTAGCTGGGCGACTTGAATTGATACCTGGCAGGTAGGCGGCAATCGAATCTGAATGCAAAGACCTCTCGGTATTGCGTTATCGCACGAGTCATCGTTCGATGAAGGACCGCTAAATACTCACGAACGAAGGGGCCCTTCGTGTGCATTATTGGAAGCCCCTCGTATGTGGCTCCAAAGTAAAGGGTAAGATTGCGGTTGGATGTGTGACGCTTCATCTGATACTCCTGTGGTTGGTTCATATCCTTACCACCTGGAATAAATTATTTCTCCTGATTTTCCGTTCGACAGCTCTCCGCGCTCTCTCACTGTTACTGAAGAGGTGAGTCACCTCAAGTCATCTATATTCAATTCTGGTGGATATACTTGGTATAGATCATTCCTTCTCTCTTCTATAAAGCATAGTACTAATACCGAGGCAATCATTTCCTCGGCATTCGAGATTAATAAGCTAAACGAGCGGGGAATTAGATATTCTTAAGCCAAATATTCGCTCTGGCAAATTAGCATGTTCCAAAATCCCGCACCCCCTCATTTCTTCACGCTACGCATGTCTAGGCGTGCTTGGATCCATTGCTGTACTTCGCCCTCTAGCCAGCCCACGCAGCGCTCACTGAGCTTTAAAGGGGCAGGAAATTTCTCTGCCGAGATGTATTTATAGATGGTTGAGCGACCAAGGCCGGTTGACTCCATGACCTGAGCTATACGAATGACTTTCATGTGATGACTCCAGTTGTTTTCTCAAACGATCTGGAGGCTCGATATTTTTACGCGTTCGTGAATAAGCTTTTTCTACTTCCCGATCATTATTCGAAGCGAAGAGCATCGTCTTCGGGTGTGGCGGGTAGTTGGGTGTTTGCCATTCAGCGGCCTGGGCGACATCCACTCATCTTGAGGTGGTCATAGCGCATACTGCTACTCAGTTTACTGAGAGTATTTGGTAGCGTATAGCAATATGGAGCAGTATGAGACTACTAGAAATAGTGTAGAATTCCACTAGATATACATCGCAAAGTCCTCTAGATACTTCTAGAAGATTATTCTAAAGCCTTAAGGAGGAGTGATGAAGGGAAGCATTTCTGGCAAGGGTTCTCAAGGGCTGATCGACGCCCGTGTTGATGCCTGGATGTGGCTTTTGTTGTGTAAAAAGCACAAAGAGAGGTATAAAGAGAAAACTTTTCCTGTTGATGATTACGAAACTAAGGACTTTCGTGGATATTTAATCGAGCGTACATCTGGATGGGAATTTAGATTGTATCTGGAGATGGCTCAGTATTCTTTGTTGCCCCAGGAATACTTGGATTGGATTGTTGAAGATGAACGGCAGACTAATTGGTTGTTATCATACATAAATAATGAATTTGAGCGCGATACCTATAGTCACCCTGTTAGGTTATTCGGAAGAAATATGGTAGTAGCGAGGATTGACTTATTTCCGGTTGAGCTAGGAGAGAAGGCTAAACGCGTAGAGGAAATGAGAATTCAATGGAATAGGCACTTGGCTGGGGACGTTGTATTTAAGTGGTTCAAAGAAAAAGAGTCGGAAGATCGGTGTAAGCTTGCTTGGGAGTGGTTGGTTGAAAAGGGTGTGCGTGGTACTCGTAATAATCAAGCTGTTGGTAATTATAAGAGTTTACTAATGTTTTACGATCAGCTTGGAATTACTGAGGAGCGACAGCGACTTGATGTAATAGAAATCAAAAGGCGCTGGAGTCAGCGAAAATATCGAGAAAAAATGACAGGGAAAAGCCAATATAACTTTCTGTTGTCGGATAGTTCTATAGCTGGCCTGGATAAGTTGGCCGCAAAATACGAAATGACGAGGCCTAAAATTATTGAGGCGTTAATTAAATTGGAAGTCGAAAAGGAAAGCTATTTACCACGGGTTGCAAGAAGAAATTCCCAAGACTAAGATCTTTGTAAATTTATTTCATTGCTATAATCTTTGATTGGCGTCACGGCCCTACTATTTTGTGTTTTCTCGCAATAGTTGGCCCACTCCGCCATCAATGCGGCACGTTTGGTAAATTGCGATCCTCGTTGATATGCGCGCTCGACCGCATCCGGTAGTTGGTGCGCAAGTGCGTGCTCGGCTACCTCACGTGGATAGTTGGTGGTCTCTGCTGCCCACATCCGGAAGCTGCTACGGAAGCCGTGAATGGTGATTCCGTCACCGTTTGCGTCAACCCAAACAGGAGTGTCCTCGTCGTTCATACGACGAATCACTGCCGTCAACGACATATCAGACAGCGGTTGCGCCTTGGTGCCGGCAAACACGATATCGCAGCTCTCTGGAATTGATTTCAGTAGAGCAAGCACCGCGTCACTCAACGGAACTTCATGCTCCCGACCTGCCTTCATGCGTTCTGCTGGGATCGTCCAAATCTTCTTTTTGATGTCGAACTCGGACCACTTGGCACCACGTACCTCACCCGAACGGCACGCCGTAAGGATTGCGAATTCTACTGCACGTGCGGATAGGCCGTCACGCGCCCTGAGCGCTGAGATAAATTCGTTCATGCGCTGCCAAGGTAGAGAGGGGTGGTGCTTTGTTCGGCTCGTTTTGCTGATTGTAGCCAGCAGATTGTCCAGATGCCCCTTCCAGCGGGCAGGGTTTTCCCCGGTGCGGTATCCGCTGGTGGTTGCCCACCCCAAAATGGACTCGATGCGCCCGCGTAGGCGGCTTGCGGTCTCTGTTTTCGTTTCCCAGATGGGCGTTAAGCATTTCACGACTAGCCCGGTGTCGATCTCAGCTACCGGCAGTTTGCCAAAAATGGGGCTGGCGTATGTGCTTAGCGTATTGGTCCACTGATCGGCATGCTTAGCATTCTTCCAGCCCGCTTTGTGTGCGGATACGTATGCTTCGGCGCACTGGTCGAACGTCATCATCCTTGCGTCGGCCAATGCGCTAGCGAGCTGCTCTTGCTTTTTGGCTGCTAAGGGATTGATGCCATCAAGGATGAGCTTACGGGCAGCAAGCGCCTTCTGGCGCGCTTCCGCCAAGCTCACGGTGTGAGTGGGGCCGAGCCCCATGCCGTGTGCCTTACCGGACATCATGTAGCGAAACAGCCAGGACTTGACGCCGCCGGGGGTGATTTGCAATGTCAAACCACCGCCGTCACCGTACAGGCCTGGCTTCGTGAGCTTACTTACCTGCATTGCCGAGAGTCGTTGCTGTTGGCGTCCCATTCGGTTTCCTAACTATCAAAATGACTATCAAATAGTAGCCGGATTTCAGCGAATAGTAAAGGACGTTGATGGACGTCAATTTCCCGTATCTCTTTGTTTCTTAAGGGGATCGTAGATCGAGGTGGACACTAATGGACTCTTGCCATGCGGACACCGCTTCCGCCAAGAATTGAATCCAAGCAGTTCCAGAAGGACCCGAGACCCGCGTTTCTCCAAGTGAGAACGCGGGTTTTTAGTTTCAGGAAGTGCCAGGAAGTTCAGATCTCGGCTCACCTTTGGGGGGCGGTCCTCTGACAGTCCACTAGCCGATTAACTTCGAAGCTTGAAGACTCCCAAATGAAACTTTCCCGGAGCGAGCGCGAGACCTTGATTGGGCCAGCGGTGGTAGGTATCGTGGCAGGCATCTTCTTCGCGCTTTGCACTGTCGCTTTCAACAGCGAGTACAAGCAAGCCGCTTCGTCTGACTGGCCGACAATAAGCGATGCGGCGCTGAGCTTTTTCGCTGGCGTTCTGCTGGCGTTTCTCCCCTTCGGTTTAGCGCCTGTTGTGATCGGACGTTTCAGGTCAAGGTCGCGCCGAAACGAAGCCCAGTGACACATCGTACTCGGCGTGCGCAGCGCACGCAGGGCAAACTCTGGGCGCGAGGCCGTATCAGCCTTCCCAATACCCGCGCCGCATGGCGATCATCACCGCGTGGGTGCGGTCGCGCGCGCCGAGTTTCTGCAGGATGGCTTTCATATGGGCTTTGATGGTGTCCTCGCGCAAGCCCAGCTCATCGGCCACCCGCTGGTTGGTATTGCCGCCGGCGACCAGCCTGAGAACTTCGATTTCGCGCTTGCTCAGCGAGTCGGATTGAAAACTGCCGGCAAGGCTGCTGGCCACCTGCGGCGGCAGTTGTCGCCCGCCCGCATGGATCGAAAGGATATAGTCGATCAAGTCGGTGCGGGTCAGGTTTTTCAGAATGTAACCGCTGGCCCCCGCCTGCAGGCTGCGGGTCACCTGCACGTCGCCATCGAAGGTCGTCAGGATAATGATGCGCGCCTCGGGATCGATGTGGCGTATGGCCTTGGTCGCGTCGATGCCGTTCAGGCCGGGCATCTGCAGGTCCATCAAGGTGATGGCGGGACGGAATTGCCTGAACAGCTCCACCGCCCCGATGCCGTCATCGGCCTCGCCCACCACGCAGAAGCGTGGATCGGAGGTCAGCACGCCGGCTATCCCGCTGCGCAGCAGCGGGTGGTCGTCCGCGATCAAGACGCTAATGGTGTCGCCGCTCGTCATATTTCGCTCTCTTTCCTTCCGCCACTCTACCACTGGCGGCGTGAAGCGGCATCACACGATGGGGTGTACGCCGGCGCGGCTAGAGCCGGGTAAAACGGTTACCCGAAAGTGCATTGTTGCTCGCTACGCGGTGCGGAATAATGGTCCAGGCGCAATGATGTGCCAACCGTCAGCCCGTATCTCGTCAGGAGCAAGGCATGGATCAGATTCACCTAATGAATGTGTTTGTCAGTGTCGGCGAGGGGGAGAGTTTTGCCGCGGCCGCACGCCGCCTTGATCTGTCCCCAGCCGCCGTGACGCGCGCCATCTCGGGGCTGGAGGATCAGCTGGGTGTGGAGCTGCTGCTGCGCACGACCCGCAATGTCCGGCTGACCGAGGCGGGACGGCGCTATCTCGACGACTGCCGCAGCATTCTGGCCAGTATCGCCGAAGCCAATCAGGCGGTGGCCGCCGCCAATTCCGCGCTGCGGGGAAATTTGTCGGTGGCGGCGTCCGACGCGTTCGGCAAGGACTTCATCATGCCCTGCATCGTCAAGTTCCTGGACAAGTATCCGGAAGTGGATGTGTCCGCCTATTTCCTGGACCGGGCCGTGAACCTGGTGGAGGAGGGGATGGATGTCACGGTGCGTATCGGCCATCTGCCGGACTCCAGCCTGAAGGCGCTCAGGGTGGGGCAGGTGCGGCCGGTGCTGTGCGCCGCGCCCGCTTACCTGGCGAGGAACGGCTTGCCGCTGCATCCGGTGGACTTGCTGCGCCATACGGTGATCGCGGCCAGCGGTGTTTCGCCGCGGCTTGAGTGGCGCTTCGGCGCGCAGGACGATCCCATGGTGGTGCGCATCAAGCCGCGCCTGACCGTCACCAGCAACGAAGCGGCGATCAACGCGGCGATCGGCGGCCTGGGTATTTGCCGGCTGCTGTCCTGCCAGGTGGGCACGGCGGTGGACGATGGCCGTCTGCACATCATCCTGGCGGACCATGAGGAGGCGCCGCTGCCGGTGTACGTGCTCCATCGGGGCAATAAATTCGGCGCCTCCAAGGTGCGCAAATTCATCGACCTGCTGGTCGAGCATCTGCGTGCCCATGCGCACCTGAATGCCGGGCAGGCGGGCCCGGCGTGCGGGAGGGCGCTGGCCTGCGCCTGAGCCTTAGCGGGGCGCGGCGGCATAGGCCCGGCTGCTGTCGAGCGTGAGCTCCATGGTGGTGCCCTTGCCGCTCTCGCCCTTGATGCCCAGCTTGGCGCCGATGCGCATGGCGCGCTCGCGCAAGCCTATCATGCCCCAGTGCTGCTCCTTGATGCGCTCGGCCACTTCCGCGTCGTCGATGCCGCGTCCATTGTCGGCCACGCGCAGCACCAGCAGCGCGGCGCCGTAGTCCAGGCTGGCGGTCACTGCGCTGGCTTGCGCATGCTGGAAGGCGTTGTGCATCGCCTCTTGCCCGATGGCGCACAGATCTTCCAGTATGGTTGGCTCCAGCACCTGGCGCTTGCCACTCACCTGCAGGGTGAAGGCGGTGCTGGCGTAGACGGCCGACAGCATGTCGCCGGTTTGCCTCAGGCATTGCTCGATGTCCGGGCCTTTGCGCAACTGCTGCACCTGGCGCCGGCCTTCGTTGATGGCGTGGTCCGCATTCTGCAGGATTTTCTCCAGCTGCTCGCGCGGCTCACTGCCGCCAGGCAGCTTGAGCGCCACGTTGTGCACGTGCAGTATCAGCGCCTGCACGGTTTGCAGGATGGTGTCGTGCAAGGTGCGCGCGATGCGTTCCCGTTCCTCCTGGCGCACCTGCAACTGGTGGAACAGGGTGTGGGTGGCGGCCTTCAGCCGGTATCGGTACAGGCAGTACAGCACCAGCGCGCCCGCGCCCAGGCAGGCCAGCTTGAACCACCACGTTTGCGTGACGGTGGGCGCTACCTCCAGCTCCATGGAGGCGATGGCGTCGCCGGCGACGCCGTCTTCGTTCACCGCGCGGGCCTGGAACACATAGCGGCCGGGGGCGATGTTGTTGTAGTAGGCGGCGCGGCGCGTGCCGGCGTCCTGCCAATGCGCGTCCACGCCCTTCAGCTGGTACTGGAAGCGGATCGCCTCGGGCTTGCGCAGGCCCGGCGCGGTGTACTGGATATGGAAGTTGCGCGAGTCCGGCGGCAGCAGCAGGCGGCCTCCGGCGGGATGGCTGCCGTCGTCCGTGTTCACGCGCAGCAGCCGGATGACGGGCTTGACCGCGTTGGGCCGCAAGGCCCTGGTATCCAGTTTCACCACGCCGCCGGTGGCGCGGAACCACAGCTGGCCGTTGCCGGCGTTGAAGGCCGAGGGCAGGCGGTTGACGATCGACGCGCGGCCCGGGTAACCTTCCAGCGCGTCGATCACCTCGTACACCAGGGGAATCGACGGCTGCCGCACCGACGCTTCCCAGGCGTCGCGCCGGATGTGCACCACGCCGCGCGCGCCGTTCAGCCAGCGGTCGCCTTCCGGCGTGATCGCCAGCCCGGTCACGTTGCGGAGGACTTCCGCGTCCAGCGGCGCCAGTGCCTCGAACTTCTGTCCGCGCAGCACGGCGATGCCGCGCTCGCCGGCGATCACCATGTGCGGCCCCGGGAAGATGCCCGACTCCTGGCCCACCATGCCGATGTCGTAGCGCGCCAGCTTGCCGTTGTCGTACAGGCTGAGGAAGCCGTCGCTGTGGCTGAGCCACATCTGGCCGGTATCGCCCGCCGCCGTCATGTTGATGCGCTTGGGCAGGTTGAACGCCGAGCGTGGCTTCCACTGGCCGTCCACCCAGCCCATCAGGCCGGTCTCGGCGGCCGCCATCCACAGCACCTTGCCGTCGTCGGTAATGCCCATTACTTGCAGGTCGGCCGGTTTGCCGTCCGGCGCCGGCAGTGGAATGCGGCTGGAGCGTCCCTTGTGGATCCGTTCGATATCGCGTTTTCCCGCCAGCAGCAAGGCGCCGTCGCGGCCGCTAACGAGGGCAGTGATGCCGCGCCGTGGATCGGCCACGGCCGTTCCGTCCGCCTCCAAGCGCGAGAGCTTGTTGCCGTCCTCTTCCCGTATCCACAATCGGCCTTCGCTATCCTTGACCATGGTGGAGACCATGGACTGCGCGGCAAGCTGCAAGGGCTGCAGCTTGTTTTCGCGGAAGCGTTCCAGGCGGGATGCCGTCATCAGCCAGATATTGCCTTCGCGGTCTTCCAGCACTTGCTCGGCGGTCATGGCGCCCGCTTGCCGGCTCGCATCCAGGCGGTCGGCAGCTTGCCCGGCGACGTCGATCGGCTGGTCGGGCAGCTCGCCGGCACGCGCCAGGCGGCACGGGCTGCGGGGACAACGCGGCGCCCAGAAATTGCCGTCGCGGTCGAACTGGCCGGCGCTGCGCGATTGCAGATGGTTGAACTCGGGCGAACGCGGCAGGGGAGCGCCGGGCGCCGACGCCGGCACCGGATACAGCACACCGTCCGCGCTAATCCAGATGCGGCCGTCGGGCGATTGGATCAGCGGCCCGCGCTTGCCGCCGTCGGCAATCCGTCGCAGTTTCCCGGTGTTGCGGTCATAGCGGTACAGCCCTTGTTCATCGGCGTACCAGACCCGGTCATACTGGTCGATCAGCACCCGGGACGCCAGCGTGGCCCAGTTGGGGCTGCTTTGCATGTTTTCCCACTTGCCGTTGCGGTAGCGGAATAGCCCCTTCATGCTGACCGCCCAGATGGCGCCCTCGCGGTCGGCCATCATGCCGCTGAAGTTGCCCATGCGGAAGGTGTCTTCGCTGCCCGCCAACTCCGTGACGCTGCCATCGGAATGTAGCGCTACCATGCCGGCCCACACGAAAGAGATCAACAGATCGCCATTGGGCAGGGCGCTCAGGTCATTGATGCGGCTGGACTTGAGCGATAGGCGTTCAAAGCTGACGCCGTCAAAACGGTACAGGCCGTCCGTCGTGCCTAGCCACAGCCAGCCGTCGATGGTCTGGGCCAGCGACTGGATGTCGGATGGCATGCCGTCCTTCTCGCTCCAGCTGGCGTGGTTGAGATTGGCCAGCCGGATGGCAGGATTGAGTGCAATCGACGATGGACATAGCAGCAACAGCACCAGTCCGGCCAACATCTTTCGCAACTGCTTGGACATGTACCCGCTCTCGTTGGATAAATCCCTATTCTAGTGTGCTTCTCGTTCTGCCTGCTCTGCCTTTCGATAGAGTGGCTTTCATTATGGCCTTCGTCATCCGGGACCGTCCCGCGCACGATAAACTGCCCCTGTTCCCGCCACGTAGTGCCGTGAGACAATTCGCCCTGTCCTTCACTTTTTATCTTTACACGACATGAGCCGATCCCACCACCGCGCCAACCGGCGCCAACGCAAGAAAATGCACCTGGGCGAATTCCAGGAACTGGGCTTCATGGTCGACGCCAAACTGGCGTCCGGCCAGGACGAGGCGCAGCGCGACAGCCTGCTGTACCGCTTCCTGCTGGAAGCGGTCGAAGCCAACGGCCTGGCGTTCGGCGGCGGCATGAACAGCGACTTCAGCGGCTTCGTCGTTTCCGGCAAGGCCTACGGCAAGGTCGAAGAGCAGCACCGCGAACTGGTGCGGGCCTGGCTGGAAAGCCAAAGCGCGCTGCAGCAAGTGCAGGTGGGCGAATTGCGCGACGCCTGGTACGGCTGGGGTTAAGCCGCACTCCGACACGGCTACAGCCGTATCGTCCCCTCAATCGAATCATCCAGCGTCTGCCCGATGACGGCGCCTACCAGCATCTTGGCGCCGGCCACGGCGTTGCCGTGCTTGTTGTCCCAATAGTAGCCTTCCACCGGCCGCACCTGGATCACCGTGATGCGCGGGTCGTTCTCGCCTTCGGTGAACCAGGTTTTCAGCGTGAAACTCCACAGTTCCTTGATCATCGCCGGGTCGCGCGAGATCACCGCGTGGCCGTCGAAATAAAGGAAGCCGGAATGGTGCGAGGCCTGGAAATACAGGCGCACGGCCGGATTGGCGGCGATGTCCTGGTTGTGGTGGCTGTCGTCGGCGCTGAGGAACCACAGGTTGCCCGCTTCGTCGACTTTGAGCGGACTCATGGGAATAACGCGGTTGGCGGTGCAGAAGAAGCCGCTCTTGGCTTCTTCGGCGATGTCCTTGATGCGTTGTATGGCTTCGCTGCCAGTCAGGTTGCGGCGGTTGTGCTCCGGCTGATTGCGGTTGATGCTGTCCATTGCATTCTCCTTAAGTCGCCCAGGCCTCATGCCTCGGCTGTTCAGGACAGATGCTAGGCGCGATTGCGCGAATGGACTGTGTGCTGGCTAACCTTGCGGGCCTGCTCAGTAATCAAACTTGGTACTGCGCTCATTCTTGCCGAGCTTGACCGCGCGCGCCATTTCGGCTTCCGCGTCCCTGGCAGCCTTCTCGGCCAGTTTGGCCGCGCGTGCTTCCTCGGCCTGCTGCCGGCGCACCGCGTACTGCTCGTCCAGCCGGCGCTGGCTGCGCAGGCGCTCCAGGCAGTCCTGGAAGAAACTGATTCTTTGCAGCATGGCCACCAGCCACACGATGCCGATCACCATCAGCACTAGCGTGTAGCCGCTTTGCCAGGCGGCGAAGTTCTGGTCGAGGGCGGGGAAGATGGGACGGGCGCGTTCCAGGCACACCTGGCCAAACAGCGACAGGCAAGCGGCCAGCAGCCCGAGCACGACGGTTTGAGCGATCTGCCAGCCGGTCGTTTTCAGTCGCTGGTCGAGCAGGGTTTGGGTGTCGGATGCGTAAGTCATGGCGGCGATGCGGGTGATTCGGTACTAAGATTGCAAGTTGGCTAGCATTGCAGCTTTAGCAGCAAGCATGATTATGTCATCACTTTTCCTTAAAGAAAACTAAGTTGCCGTAATGAACTTAACCTTTTACTGCCTTGGAGCCTTATATGAAGATCGCCGTATTCAGCGCGCAGCCTTATGACCGCCGCTTCCTGGATGACGCGCTGGCGCGCCGCCAGGCCGGCGGGGCGCTAGCGCTGCAGTATTTCACCGAGCCGCTGTCGCTGCAGTCGGTTGCGCTGGCGCAGGGATGCGGTGCCGTGTGCGTGTTCGTCAACGACGCGCTGGACGCCGGCGTGCTGGCCGCGCTGGCGGCGCAGGGCGTGCGCGCCGTGCTGCTGCGCTGTGCGGGCTACAACAATGTGGATCTGGCGGCGGCTGCGCGGCTGGGCCTGTTTGTGGCGCGCGTGCCGGCGTACTCGCCGGAGGCGGTGGCCGAGTTCACGCTGGCGCTGGTGCTCACGCTGAACCGCCACACGCACCGCGCCTACGCCCGCGTGCGGGAAGGCAATTTCGCGCTGGATGGGCTGCTGGGCAGCAATTTGCACGGCAAGACGGTGGGCCTGATCGGGCTGGGCAAGATCGGCCTGGCGGCGGCGCGGATCTTCCACGGTTTCGGCTGCCGGGTGCTGGGTTACGACCCGGCGCCGCCCGCCGGGTTTCGCGCCTTGGGCCAGGCGGCGCAGTTGCCCGCGCTGCTGGCGGCGTCGGACATCGTGTCGCTGCACTGTCCGCTGCTGCCGGCCACCCACCATCTGCTGGACGCGGCGGCGCTGGCGCGCATGAAGCCGGGCGCCATGCTGGTGAACACCTCGCGCGGCGGCCTGCTCGACACCGGCGCGGTGATCGATGCGCTCAAGTCGCGCCATTTGGGCGCGCTGGCGATCGACGTGTACGAGCAGGAAAGCGAGCTGTTCTTCCACGACCATTCGGCCGACATTATTTCCGACGACGTGTTCCAGCGCCTGCTCACTTTCCCCAACGTGCTGGTGACCGGCCACCAGGGCTTCTTCACCACCGAAGCGCTGCGCGAGATCGCCGAAACCACCTTCGATAATCTGGAATGCCACATGGCCGGCAAGCCTTGCGCCAACGCCTGCCTGGCTACTTGACGCCGGGCGGCGTGGCGGCGGCACGGTCAATACCGTTTTAATTGCCGGATGGTATGCACTTCTTCATTTCTTCAGCCTGCATTAGAATGGGTTGATGATTTCTTTCCATGACGATGTTCTTGCTGCCTTGCGTGATGCAACGGCCAGCCGCCATGCCATGCTGGACCAGGCCATGCCGCTGGCGCGGATGGCCCCGTCGCTGAGCGATTACGGCGAACACTTGCGCCTGCTGCGCGGCTGGCTGGCTAGCATAATGCAAGCGACTTTGCACCATCGCGACGGCCCGCAGGATCCGCGCCTGCTGCCGCCGGTGGACCGCTTGCGCCTGATCGATGCCGACCTGGCCGACCCTGCGCTTGCCATCGACGCCGGCGGCGCCGCCGCAACGCCCAGCGCGGCCGAGCTGGACGGCAACGCCGCGTGGCGCTGGGGCGTGGCCTACGTGGTGGAAGGCTCGCAGCTGGGCGGCGTGGTGCTGTACCGCCGCCTTGTCGCCAGCCTGGCGCCGCACCCGCTGCGCTACCTGCATGGCGACGGCGTGCCGCCTGGCCCGCGCTGGCAGCTGTTCCTGGCGCGCCTGCGCGCCGAAGTCCGCAGCCCGGCCGACATCGCCCAAGCCTGCGCCGGCGCTTGCGCCGCCTTCGATGCCTTGATTGCGCAGTTGCCGCCGCAAGTGCCGCAGGCGGAGGCCGCGTGACGGTGCCAGTCGACCTGGCCAATTGCGCCAACGAGCCGATCCATATTCCCGGCAGCATACAGCCGCAAGGCGCACTGCTGGCGTTCGACCTGCAGGGCGGGCTGGTGGCCTGGAGCGCCAACGCCGCCGCACTGCTGGAGGTGGCGCCGCTGCCCGGGGCATCGTTCGACAGCATGGGGCTGGACGAGGCGGTGAACGCTTTGCTGCGCGCCGCGCTGGCCGACCAGGCCGACGGCGCCACGCCGCCCGCCATGGCCGACGTGGCGCGCGCCGGCCACACCTTCGATTGCGTGGTGCACGGCTACGGCCAGCGCGTGATCGCCGAATTCGAACTGCGCCATGCGCCTAGCAACGAAGTGGCGGCGTTCGCGCTGCGGGCGCACGCCGCCATCGGCCAGTTGAAGCGCCAGAAGTCGCTGGTGGCCCTGATGCAGCTGGTGGCGGAGCAGGTGCGCGAGATTACCGGTTTCGACCGCGTCATGGGCTACTGCTTCCGTCATGACGACAGCGGCGACGTGGTGGCCGAAGCCGTGCGCGACGGTCTGCCGCGCTACCTGGGCCAGCGCTATCCGGCCGGCGACATTCCGGCGCAGGCGCGCCGCCTGTACACCATCAATACGCTGCGCCTGATTGCCGACGTGGGCTACCAGCCGGTGCCGCTGCTGGGGGCCGCAGGCGCGGGAGAAGGTGTGCCGCTGGACCTGAGCCACAGCATCCTGCGCAGCGTGTCGCCGATCCACATCGAGTACTTGCAGAACATGGGCGTGGGCGCCTCGATGAGCGTGTCCATCGTCGTCAACGGCCGCTTGTGGGGGCTCGTGGCCTGCCACCACATGGCGCCTCGCCAGGTGCCGTATTCGGTGCGCATGGCGTGCGACGTGCTGGCCCAGGTGCTGGCCGCGCACGTGCAGAGCACCGACGCGCGCGAGCGCAGCGATCTGGCCGAGCGCGGCGCGGCCCTGCGCACCGAACTGATAGAAACGCTGCTGCACGAGGACGACGTGCTGCTGGCGCTGCAGCGCCACGCGCCGGCGCTGTGCGCGGTGCTGGAGGCGGGCGCGCTGGTGTTCGCGCAGCACGGCAAGCTGGTGGTGTACAGCGGCGACGGCAATCCGGTGGACGAGGCGCTGGCCGCGCGCATGGTGGCCTCGCTGCCGCCGGAGGGCGCGCAGCTGGTGCGCCGCGGCGGCGTGGCCGACTGGCCGCAAGACTTGCGCGGCCGGACCGGGCGCTGGGTTGGCATGCTGGCGCTGCATTTCGATCCATCGTCCGGCGGCTGGCTGCTGGCGCTGCGCCCGGAGCAGGTGCAGACCGTGCGCTGGGGCGGCCGCCCGGACAAGACGCTGAGCTTCGGCCCGAACGGCGTGCGCCTGACGCCACGCGGCTCGTTCGACGAATGGGTGGACCTGGTGCACGGCAGCGCCGAGCCGTGGGAGGACGGCCACGTGCTGGTGGCCGAGCAACTGCTGGCGGAAATGCACCGCGCCTGCATGGCGCGCCACGCGGAACTGGAGCGCGCCCGCATGCAGCTGCTGGCCATGCTGGGCCACGACCTGCGCGACCCGCTGCAGTCCATCACCATGGCCGCCAACGTGCTGCAGCATGGCGCGCAGCCGCACCAGCTGGGCCAGCGCATCCAGCGTTCCAGCGGGCGCATGCAGCGGCTGATCAGCCAGGTACTGGACATGAGCCGGCTCGATAGCGGCATGGGCCTGGGTATGCGCCCGCGCGAGGCGGACCTGAGCCGCCTGCTGGAGGACTTGCTGGACGAGTCGCGCCTGGCCCATCCTGGCGTGGTCTACGAGGCGGACATCGCGCCCGCCGTGACGGCCGATGTGGACCCGGACCGCCTGGAGCAGGTGGTCAGCAATTTGCTGAGCAATGCGCGCCACCACGGCATGGCCGGTATGCCGGTGCACGTGGCGCTGGCGTTGGCGCAGGGCGGCGAGCAGGTGACGATCTCGGTGCGCAACCACGGCGCGCAACTGGCGCCGGAAACTGAAGCGCTGCTGTTCAATCCTTTCAAGCGCATCTCGCTGCAGAATCCGAACAACCGCACCGGCATGGGGCTGGGCCTGTACATCGCCTCGCGCATCGCCGAGGAGCATCGCGGCAGCATCGTCTATCGCTACGAGGCGCCGCATGTGGTATTCAGTGTCGGCCTGCCGCGCAGGGGCGGCAAGCCGGCCTAGCTTAGCGGTGGATGGCGCAGCCTTCGCCGCTGCAATCCGCCGCCAGCCCGGTTGCCGGATCAGTTGCGGGTTCGGCCACTGGTTCCGCCACCGTTTCCGCCAGCAACTGGCCGATCAGCGCGCCCACCTGCATGTCGCCTGCGCGGCCGAAATGGCTGTAGCGCAGCTTGCCCTGGCGGTCGATCAGCAGCAGGCTGGGTGTGCCGCGCAGCTGGTACTGCTCCATCGTCAGCGGCACCGGGCCGTTGGACGACGGCATGTCCACCGCCACCGGGAACTTGATCCGGTACTCGTGCATGAACACTTCCAGCGCGCGCCTGGTCATCACGTCGTGATGTTCGAACACGCTGTGCAGGCCGATCACGGCGACGTCTTCGGCGTCGAAGGTGTCGCGTATCAGGTTGGCCTGCGGGATGCCGTGCGATACGCAGCCGGGGCACAGCATCTGGAAGGCGTACAGCGCCACGACCTTGCCGCGCAGCGCGGCCAGGCTGAGAGGCTGGCTGGTATTGAGCCAAGCCGAAACCTGCAGTTCCGGCGCGGGATGGTTGACGATCATGGCGCTTGCTCCCTTATTTGGCGCGCAGTTTGACGGACGGGAAATCGACCGGCACCTGGAAGGCCACGTTGATGTAGTTGGTGAACAGGTTCAGCGCCACGTGCGCCAGCATCTCGACGATCTCTTCGTCGCTGTAGCCCGCTTCGCGCAGGCCGGCCACGTCGGCGTCGTCGATCTGGGCGCGGTTGTTCACCACGGCCACGGCGAAGCGCAGCGCGGCGGCGGTCTTGGCGTCGGCGGACTGGCCGGCTTGCGCGGCGCCCATCTCGTCGGCGCTGGCGCCCGCCTTGCGGCCCAGCGCAGTGTGCGCGGCCAGACAGTATTCGCAGTTGTTGCGGTCGGCGATGGCGACGGCGATCTGTTCGCCCAGCTTGGCCGGGATGACACCGCCGCCCAGGGCGCCGAAGGAACCCCACATGCTTTTCAGCGCCGCAGTGGAATTGGCCACGGCCTTGAACATGTTCGGCGTGGCGCCAAACGCTTGCTGGATCTGGCCCAGCAGTTGCTGGCGTTCGCCGGTGGTGTCGGCAGGGGTGACGAGAGGGATGCGCGAGGTATTCATATAGGACTCCTAAGTATGTGAGTGGAAAAAAACGGAAGGTCATGCAAAGATCGCCCAGTTCCGTTGCTGGGTGGCCGGTTCGGCCTCTTCATGCTCAGCGCAGTCGATGCGGATAAACGATATCGGCAGCGGCGCGTTGACCAATGCGCAGTGGTGCGGCGTTTCCGCACCGGGATACTTGTTCGCTTCAAAGTGGCGGCACGACGGGCAGGCCCGCAGCGCCGGAAAACGTTCGGACTTCTGCAGCTCGGCGATCAGCTTGAGCAGCCCGGTCAGCATATGAACTTGCATGGCCGGGGGCAGGGCGGCTGCCGCGTCGTCGGCGAAGCTGACCGCGCTGCCGATGCGTTCGGCCACCGCATTGCCGCTGGCGGTCAGAAACAGCGCCGTGGCGCGCCCGTCATCCTCGGCGCGCGCCTTGCGCACCAGGCCCTTGGACACCAGCGAGGCGACCGAGTCGCTGGCGCTGGCGGCTGAAATGGACAACTGCGCCGCCACCCACGACAGCCGCACGCCGTTGGGGCGCGCATGCAGCAGCTGCAGTATCTCGGTCTGGGCCGGGTTCAGGTTTTCGCTGGTGGCGAATTCCCACACGCCGGAGCGCATGACACTGGCAATGCGCGAGATCGCCGTGATGATGCGTGCCGACACGTCCGGGGTGCCGTCCCATGGGGTTTCAGGTTTGATGTCCATGCAGCGAATTATAAGCCTGTTTTTCAGTTTGTAAAGGACTCCTAATTAAATAAATTGCGCAGTTCGAGCGTGCGCCTGGTGGCATCAGGCGCTCCCGGCGCGCTTTACCAGCGCGAGCTGGCGTGCAGCGGAACGCGCGGGCGTGTGGGCGGTGCGTGCGGCGCCGCGTGCGGTGTCGTTCTCATGCAAGGTAAACACCGATACCGCCTCCGACAGCGCGCCCGCCTGTTGCCGCAGGCTCTCGGACGCGGCGGCGGCCTGCTCCACCAGCGCGGCATTCTGCTGCGTCATCTCGTCGATCTGCGTGATGGCCTGGTTCACCTGTTCGATGCCCGAGCTTTGCTCCTGCGCCGCGTGCACGATGTCGGACATGATGGTGGTGATGCGCTTGACGCTGTCCACCACTTCGCTCATGGCCTTGCCCGCGTCGGCCGCCAGCAGGTTGCCGGCATCGACTTTCTGTACGCTGTCGTTGATCAGGTCCTTGATTTCCCTGGCTGCGCTGGCGCTGCGTTGCGCCAGGTTGCGCACCTCGGACGCCACCACGGCGAAGCCGCGTCCCTGTTCGCCGGCGCGCGCCGCCTCCACCGCCGCGTTCAGCGCCAGGATATTGGTCTGGAATGCGATGCCGTCGATGACGCCGATAATGTCCACGATCTTGCGCGAGCTGTCGTTGATCGCGCCCATGGTGTGCACCACTTGCTCCACCACCTGGCCGCCCTTGCTGGCGACGGCCGTGGCGCTGCTGACCAGCTCATCGGCCTGGCGTGCGTTGTCCGCGCTCTGGCGCACAGTGGACGTGATCTGCTCCATGGACGCGGCGGTTTCTTCCAGGTTGGACGCCTGCGCCTCGGTGCGCGAGGACAGGTCCGAGTTGCCGCTGGCGATGTCGTTCGACGCGTGCCCTATGGTGTCGATGCTGCCGCGCACGCTGCCCACGATGTTGACCAGGCTGTCGTTCATGTCCTTCAGCGCGCGCATCAGCTGCGCGGTCTCGCTGCGTCCCTCCAGCGCAAAGTGCGCGGTCAGGTCGCCCTGCGCGATGCGTTTCGAGATGCGTACCGCCTCATCGAGCGGCACGCTGACCGAGCGCGCGATCATGCGCGCGACCAGGCCCGCCAGCAGAATCAGGCCAAGCATGGAGCCGATCATGATCCAGCGCATGCGGTGCAGGGCGGAGACCCGCTTCTCCAGCAGTATTGCCAGTTCCTTGCTGGCGGCCTGGTTGGCGGCGAACTGGGCGTCGATGGCCCTGGTGGTTTGTGCCACATAGTCTGTGCCGGGATAGGTGAGGGCTTCGGCCCGCACGATCTGCTCGGTGGCCAGCTGCATGGATTTCACGGCCAGCTCCTGCGCCTCCTGCCATTGCGCGCCCACCATGGCCTTCACTGCGGGATTGGCCCCCACCGATTTGTTGTAGGCGGTGGCGGTCTGGGTCATCCTGTCGTTCACGCGTGCCACGATGGCCGCCAGCGCCATCCGGTCTTCCGGCGTCGCCTCCTGCTTGGCCAGCAGGCCGGCGCCCTTGGCGCGCATCTTGCCGGTTTCCTCGGTCAGGTAGGGCAGCTGGTAGTACATGGCCTGGATCAGCTGGTAGCTGTCCAGGTCGGGGTCCAGGCTCAGGCCGAACAGGTCGCCGATCAGATCGTTCACCATCAGCAGCTTGGGCACCAGCGCGCTGTGCGCCTCGTAGCTGGCCGGTACCGAGATGCTGCGGCTGGACACTTGCGTGCGCAGTGCTTCCCAGTCGCGCTTGGGCGTTTCCCACGCCTGCTCGATGGTTTTGTCATTGAGGCTGCGGATGATGGCGTCCATCGTCTGGTAGGCTTGATCCGCCTCGCGCTGCTTGGCGTCGCGCTTTTCCTGCGACCCTGCCACGCCGCCCAGCACCAGCGCGGCCAGGCCGCGGTGCTGCTGCGTGTTCTGGATGACTTTGAGAATGGCGGCGGAGGGCGCCAGGCCGGCCGTTTCGGTTTGCGCCGCGTCCAGCGTTTTGCCGGCCTCGCGCAGGTAAAGCGCAGTCGGTATGCCGGCGAGCAGCAGCGCGATCACACTGAGGATAATGAATTTCTGCCAAAGCAGCAGCCTGTCCAGCCACGAATGAGCGTTCACGATTTTATCCCCCTACGGTCTGCAACTTTTTTAGGCGCAACTCTTTGAATTGATTCTATGCCTATTTCTTTAGGAAGACGAGCGGGGTGTTGTTTGCGTGCGCGGTCGTTTCAAATCCGGTCGCTCTCCTTGCGCACCACGCGGCCGATGATGATGCAGTCCGGGCCCCGGCACACCTTGCGGTGGTACTTGCGCTGGTCCGGATTGTCGGAAGTGAGCCACCACTGGCCGGCGTCGCGCGACATGCGCTTGACCACCGGCTCGCCTTCGTAGTTCACCGCGAACACGACACCGTCGACCGGTTTGTTGTCGGCCGTGTTGATGATCACCAGGTCGTCCTCGTACAGCGCCGGTTCCATGCTCTCGCCGCGCACCTTGATGCCGATCAGGCGCTCGGGATCGAAGCCGTTGCGGTCGGCCCAGTGGCGCGGCACGCTGAGGGTGCTGCCGTCGTGCGTTTCCGGCTCCACCGCGAAGCCGGTGATGCCGGCCGACAGGCGCAGTTTGACCTTCTGGATCTGGTAGAAGCGCGTGTCGTCCTCCGGCGCCACCACCACCGGCGTGTATTGCGCGGGCAGCACGCCGGCCGGCGCCGTGCCGCGCTCGCGCGTGCCGATGCCCTCGTGCAGCCACTCGAACGTGACGTGCAAGGCGGCCGCCAGCTGCACCAGCGTGTGCGCCTCCGGGCCCTTCTTGCCCACTCCGTTGAGGATGCGGTTGATGGTGGGTTGCGGCACGCCCGAAGCGCGCGCGAGCGCGCTTTGCGATTCGTAACCCGCTGCTTGCATGGCTGATTCCAGCCGTTCCGAGATAGTCATGGTAAAACTATACACGCATGGATAGAGTCATGCAACTCTATCCATTTGTGGATTGCAATGCTATTCATTCGCGTATACACTGGGCCCTGGCAAGCTGTACAACCGGACCTCATCCTGGCCGGCGCCGGCCCCCTTAGATCAACCTATTGCGAAAGGAATCCCATGGCGGAACCTGTTAGTTCGAGCGCGTCGATTGCGATTGCCGCCGGCACCATTACCTTGAGCGGCTCGGCGTTTGGCGTGCAGTATGATGCGCTGCTGGCTGGATTCATCGGTGGCCTGGTGTCATTGTTGTATCTGCCGCCGATGCCGGCCTTGAAAATTGCCGGTACCGTTGCCGCATCGGCCCTGGTCGCCGGCTTCTTTGCGCCGGTGATCGCGGCGGCGGCACTGCACTATTTCCCGTGGCTCAATGGCGTGGGAGACTTCATGCGCCTCGCCGGAGGTGCGGGCCTGGGCATCGCAGCGCAAGTGCTGATCCCCGCAGTCATGAGGCGCTTGCGTTCACTGGTGGGAGGCCGCTAGTGCAGGCGACGTGTAAGCTGCACCGGGTTTGCGCTGTATCAAAGCTGACGCAGCGCCCAGCACCAGTGCGCTAGATATACTGGGGTGACTGGGCGGCGCGCTGTGCGCCGCCGCTTTCGGAGGTTGCCACCATGCGCCCGCATCCGGTGAACCGCGGCATCTGGCGGATGCTGTCGAAAATCAAGAAAATGGAACAGCGCCTGCGCGCGGCGGGCCTGCCGATGCTGCTGGCGCGCTTGCCGTACTGGCTGCTGGCGCTGCAGTATTGCTGCACCATGCAGGCCAAGATGGCACGCATCGAGCGCATCGCCGTGCGCATCCGTTCATGGCTGGCTTCGGTACAGGAGTTGTGCGCCAGGGAGGAGGCCAGGACCGAGCTGCTGGACGTGCGCCAGGCCATGCGCGACGATATCGAGTGCACCAAGCGCACCCTGTGGGACTTGCGCGAGATCTGCCTCGATGTGACTCAGCTGTTCGGCAACGTCGGCTACAGTTCGCGCCGGCTGGCGCGGCTGCAGGAGAATCTGGTCAAGCTGTTGTCCGAGTCCTACGAGTCGGCCACGCAGCTGCAGCAGGTGCTGGCCGAGCATGATGCGGCGGCGCTGGCGCTGCTGCGCGACATGCAGGCGCCGCAGTGGCAGCATGCCGCGCCCAACGCCTGAGGCGCTGCGCCGTCAGAACCCTTCCAGGACTATCTTGCCCTTGGCGCGGTTGCTTTCGATCAGCGCGTGGGCGCGCTTCAGGTTGGCGGCGCTGATGTTGCCGTAGCGCTCGCCCAGCGTGGTCTTCAACACGCCGCTGTCCACCAGCTGCGCCACGTCATTGAGCAGCGCGTGCTGCTGCGCCATGTCGGCGGTCTCGAACATCGAGCGGGTGAACATGAATTCCCAGTGCAGCGACACGCTCTTGCGCTTGAGCTTGCTCACATCCAGCTGGCCAGGGTCGTCGATCAGGCCCAGCTTGCCTTGCGGCGCAATCAGTTCGGCAATGGCGTCGAAGTGCTTGTCGGTCTGGTTCAGCGCGGCCACGTAGTTCACCGGCGGCAGGCCCAGGCGCTTGACTTCCTCGTTCAGCGGCTTGCTGTGGTCGATCACGTGGTGGGCGCCCAGCTGGCGCACCCATTCCGCCGTGTCCGGACGGGACGCGGTGGCGATGATGGTCAGTCCGGTCAGCTGGCGCGCCAGCTGCACCAGGATGGAACCGACGCCGCCGGCCGCGCCGATCACGAGCAGCGACTTTCCGGCCGCACTGGACTCGCGGCCCGGATCGCGGCTGACGCCGAGGCGCTCGAACAGCAGCTCCCACGCCGTGATGGCGGTCAGTGGCAGGGCGGCAGCCTTGCCGAAGTCCAGGTTCTTCGGCTTGTAGCCGACGATGCGCTCGTCCACCAGGTGCAGTTCGCTGTTGGTGCCGGGGCGGGTGAGCGAGCCGGCGTACCAGACTTCATCGCCGACCTTGAACAGCGTGACGTCCGGGCCGACCGCCTTGACCACGCCGGCCGCGTCCCAGCCGATCACTTTCAGCTCGCCGCCGGCCGGCGCCACGTTCTTGCGGATCTTGGTGTCGACCGGGTTGACGGAGACCGCCTTCACTTCGACCAGCAGGTCGCGCCCGGCTGCTGTCGGTTCGGGCAGCTCGACGTCGATCAGCGCGTCGGCATGATCGATGGGGTGGGAGGCGCGGTAGGCAACTGCTTTCATGGGAAAACTCCTGGGTGGTTGTGCGATGCGCGTATCATCACTTATTTCGCAGGCGCGAAAAAGAGTGCTTTTCCTGAAACACTTTCAAAGGAATGACGATAGTGCTGCGGCTGGATGATTTGACGGTCTTTGTGCGCACGGCCGACGAGGGCAGCCTGTCGGCCGCTGCGCGCGCCATGGAGATATCGCCGGCGCTGGCAAGCGCGGCCCTGAAGCGGCTGGAGGTGGAACTGGGGCTGCGGCTCATTGCCCGCACCACGCGCTCGTTGCGCCTGACCGACGAGGGCGAGCGCTACCTGGTGCACGCGCGCGAGGCGCTGCGCCTGCTGAAAGAGGGGCACGATACGCTGATGCAGGCCAAGGACGTTCCCGGCGGCACGCTGAAGATCGCCATGCCGTCCGACCTGGGCCGCAATATCCTGCTGTACTGGCTGGACAAGTTCCAGGCCCAGTATCCTGGCGTGCATTACCAGATCAGCGTGAGCGACCGGCAGGCGGACATGTACCGCCAGCCGGTGGACCTCGCCATCCGCTATGGCAAGCAGGAGGATTCCAGCCTGATCGCCATGCCGATCGCACCGGACAACCGGCGCGTGCTGGTGGCGTCGCCGGACTATATCCGCAAACACGGCCGGCCGGCGTCGCTGGAGGAACTGCAGCGCCACAACTGCTTGTGCTATGCGCTGGACGACGTGATCCACAACAACTGGACCTTTTATCCGCCCGGCCGCAAGGGACCGGTAACGCTGGCCGTGCGCGGCAACCGCTGCGCCGACGATGCCGACCTGGTGCGGCGCTGGGCCGTGGCGGGACTGGGCATTGCCTACAAGTCGAAGATGGACCTGTCGGACGACTTGCGCAGCGGCAGGCTGCACGTGCTGCTGCCCGACATCGTGGGCGAAGCCACGCCGCTGCACCTGGTGTGCATGCACCGCTCGCAAGTGACGCCGACGGTGCTGCAGCTGCGCGACTTTCTGCGCGCCCAGTATGAACAAATGTAGCCGGGATGCTTAATGCGCCTTGGACAGGATCAGCAGCCAGCGGCGCAGCAGCAGTACTTCCAGGTGGCCGGCTTGCACGCCGGTGTCGCATTCGAGGATGGGGTTGACTGCGTAGAAGCGCTTGCGGAAGTCGCGGCAAACCAGGATCTCGCGTTTGCCGAAGCGCACCAGGAAAGACATCGGGGCATATTCCAGGCCGAAACGGGAGCCGAAACCGCTGTTCAATGTAGTCATGATTCTTCCTTTGGGTCAGTTGAATGTTGATCGAGTGAAGCCACTGTATCACAACTACTGTTGAAAAACACAGTACTGTATGAAATATCAGTAGATTTTAATAACTGTTGTTTTTTTGTGCAGCAGCTTCGGTGCGCCAGGGAACGGACAGCCACCGCGCGCAAGCCTTATCATTTATAAAACAAAGGAGTACCACCCATCTTGAACCAGACTGCAACATCGAAATTGATGCGCTTCGTGGAAGCGCGCCTTACCCCGGGCGGCGAATTCGGCCTGCACCTGACAGCCGGCGCCGCGCTGATGATGGCGGCCGTGGCGGTGTTCGCCGAAGTGGCGGAGGACGTGGCCGAGAACGACGGCGTGGCCGCGTTCGATCTGCATGTGTCGAACTGGATGCATGCCCACGCGCAGGAGCCGTACACCAGCGTCATGTGGCTGTTCACCCACCTGCACAGCGTGGCGGGCATGTGCGTGCTGGTGGCGCTGGCTGCGGCCTTCTTCTGGCGCCGCGCAGCGCGGCACGGCCGCTACTGGCTGCTGGCGCTGGGCTTGTCGGTGCCGGGCGGCATGCTGTTGAACGTGGTGCTCAAGCACATCTACCAGCGTAGCCGCCCGGTATTCGAGGAACCGATGCTGACGCTGGCAACCTATAGTTTTCCCAGCGGCCACACAGTGGCGGCCACGCTGTTCTGGGGCCTGGTGGCCAGTTACGCGGTGATGACGGCGCAGCGCTGGCGCGTGCGTGGCACCGTGGTGGCCGGCGCCACGCTGATGGTGCTGCTGGCCGGCACCAGCCGCATCTATCTCGGCGCGCACTATCCGAGCGATGTGCTGGGCGCGATGGTGGAAGGCTGCGGCTGGCTGGCCGTATGCATCACCGGCTGCTCCACCTTGCGCCGCAGGCAGGCCGCCAAGGCCGCCAGTGCGGCGCAGCCGGCGGCGCCCGCGCACTGCGCGCAGACGAAAGGATAGCCATGGCCACCGTGGTCCCCGTCATTATCAACGCCGGTGCAGGCCTGGGCTACTGCGGCGAGTTTTCGCAGCAGCTGCTGGCCAAGTTCGCGAAGCACGGTTACGTGGCCGATATCACGCTGGCGCAAAGCGGCGAGGACATGATCGCCGCCGCGCGCGCGGCGGTGGCGGCGGGGGAGCGGCTGGTGGTGGCCGGCGGCGGCGACGGCACCATCAATGCCGTCGCGTCGGTGCTGGCGGGCACCGACGTGGCCTACGGCGTGCTGCCGCTCGGCACGCTGAACCACTTCGCCAAG
>NZ_BAAKJE010000152.1:0-26782 GCF_059704565.1 Massilia sp. NBRC 108631 | reverse complement strand
ATCGATTGCTGGAGCCCATCGGCCACATTCCACCGGCCGAAGCTGAAATGAACTACTATCGTCAACTATCGAGTCAAGCCATCCCGGCATGACTCAAACCGAGGCGCCTCTCAAAATCCCGGTCCGGTTCACCTCGTCGCGATACGCGCTGTCATCGAGGTCGTAGAGATAGGTAAAAGCCGCAGCAGAAAATGCCCAATACCCGACGTACGAAGAATACTCAGGCTTCATCTTCTCGTGCTTGCCCCAAAAATGGGCCAGTCCTTTCATCGACGAATACCACTTCGACACATACTTTTTCATCGCTTTGGTTTTGACTGCAACTGTTTCGCCGACGATGACCTCAACTAGCAGCCCGTAGGGTTTATCCCAGAGCCACTCATCCATTGCGGGACGGTCCGGTAGATAAAAACCCAGCAATTCCTCAATCAAGAAATCCACTTCGTCATATGCGCTTCCGGCCACCAAAGCGTGTATACGCGGGATCAGGTCCTCGCGATGTAGAAGTACGCAGGCACTAATCAATCCGATAAAGTCCACATACTCATCGATAGGATCATCTAGTGCAAAGACAGGAATGTACTCTTCCTCGGGCAACCGGTCTGACGACTCGGCTTCGCGTTCATACGCAACTACGACTTTGGTGAGCAACTCAGCTAGCTCGGGAAGAGGATCACCAGCGGTGTATCGTAGCTGGAATTCGCGCCAGAGGAAGCCCGCCATAAATCCAAGAATCACACTTTGCTCACGCGGCAAATGTGAATTCTCGACTAGATCTTGCTCGCCCTGTTCTGCCTCCCGGCGATAGTGGGCTATCGTATTGAGAAAGGTTTGCTCGTCGATATACGGCTGACGCCGGCGGACCGAGAACGGTGCGCTCACGATACGACCTTAGACGCATGGCTATGCACTTGGGTTCCATTGCCAAATTGTCCGGCCGTATTCGGATGCGTTGAAGGTCGGCATAAGTTCACCATCGTTAAAGTGCCGCGCGCTGTTCTCTTTGGCTGGACGGAACCAGTTTCCCGCGCGTGGACAAGGCTGGCCTCCTGGCACCCTAAGAAATTCAGTACCGTCCTTGAGTCGGACGGGCTGGCGAGGCATACTGCGCGCATAGTCCACCAGATCTTTGGGATACACGACTTCGTCCCGGTAAGCGGTGTCATCGATATCGTACAAATACGTGAACGCGGCGGCACAAAATGCCCAGTATCCGACATATTCCGAGTATTCTGAAGTGACCTTTTCGTGCTTGCCCCAAAAATGCGCCAGCCCCTTCACTGACGAATACCACTTCGTCACGTACTTCTTCATGGCTTTAGCTCTGGCAACTGATGATTCGCTGTCAATCACCTCGACTAACATACCGTACGGCTTATCCCAGAACCATTCATCTACCATGGGACGCTCCGGGAGATAGAAGTTGAATAATTCTTCGATCAGGAGATCTGACCCGTCATAGTCGGTACCTTTCATGAGCGCATGGATACGTGGAATCAAATCCTCGCGGTGCAGTTTGGACGGCGCCTCGCCCGCCGTGTACCGCAACTGAAAATCGCCCCATATAGAAGTGGCCAAGGCCCCTAGAATTACGCTCCTGTCACGCTCTGTATCTCGATATCTTAGTAGTTCCTGTTCCCCAAATTCTGCTTCGCTCCGGTTGTGAGCAAGTGTATTTATAAAACTGATCTCATCGATGTAGGGCTGACGCCGCCGCTCCGAAAACGTAGCATTCACGATGGCCTGTCGCGCGTGCTTAGATACTAGGGCTCCACTGCCAGATTGTCTGGCCGTATTCGGACGCATTGAACGTCGGCATGAGCTCGCCTTCCTTGAAGTGGCGCGCGCTGTCTTCCTTGGCAGGGCTGAACCAATTTCCAGTCTGTGGGCAGGGCTGGCCGCCAGCAACACGCAGGATTTCATTTCCGTCCTTGAGGCGGACAGGTTGGCGCGGCTTACTGCGGGCGTAGTCCACCAAGTCCTTTGGATACACCGTTTCATTCCGGTATCCGCTGTCGTCGATATCATAGAGGTAAGTGAAGGCAGCGGCGCAGAACGCCCAGTAGCCGACATAGTCCGAGTATTCCGGCGTGATTTTCTCGTGCTTGCCCCAGAAATGAGCTTGCCCCTTCATCGAAGAGTACCACTTCGTCACATACTTTTGCATGCCTTTGACTTTGGCCGCTGCAGTCTCGCTGTCAATCACTTCCACCAATATACCGTAGGGCTTGTCCCAGAACCACTGATCGACCATTGGGCGATCAGGCAGATAAAAATTCAACAGTTCTTCAACCAGCAGATCTGCCTCGTCGAAATCCGTCCCTGCAAGGAGGGCGTGAATTCTGGGTATCAGATCCTCTCGATGCAGCAGGACTGCGGCGCTCAGCAAACCGATGTAATCCACGTACTCATCCATCGGGTCATTCAGCGTGAACACTGGCGCGTAATCGTTTTCTGGAACTTGGTCTCCTATCTCTGCTGCCCGCTCGTAACCTTCCACCACGACCGTAAGGAAGACAGCCAAGTCGGCAAGCGCATCGCCCGCTGTGTAGCGCAGCTGGAACTCTCGCCAGAGATTCCCCGCCATGAAGACCAGCGTCCCGCGTTGTCGCTTCGGTGAGCCCTCCTGCCGCAATAGCTTTTCCTCAGCAATCGTCTCATCGCTACGATAATGCGTGATCGTGTTTAAAAAAGTTTGTTTGTCAATATATGGCTGACGGCGCACCAGTTCAAATTCATTGTTCATTTTATTTTTTCGGCCTTGTCTTAGGGGGCTTACCCGATTTTTTGTATGTCTCGTTAGCCTTATCTATATCCACCGCATCAAACTCATTGGCAATACTGTGGTTAGCATGCTCAGATGCGAACTCCTGTGCCTCTCGAGGTTTATTAATCAAATCATTTTCTAATATCTTATTTAATGCAGAAATATGTTCCGCTGCTTCCACAGGAGTAACCAACATAACGTGACGAGTGTAGTTATCATCGACTCTAATAAATATTGATCCAAAATCTCTTCTTAGTCGCGCCTGGACCCACTCTTCACTCATCTGCAGGACTTTGGACTGCACAGGCTTTCGAGCGGGTCGAGGCCTTGCAGCTCCGGTTCTATTCCCTCCACTGCCCGGCCGTTGTCCGCCAGGAGATTGGCCCGGTACTGCTGTACCGTTTGCTTCCCCAAGCAAACTAAGTAATTGAGCCCCCGGGTTCATACTAGCCTTGGCCTCGACTACAGCATATTGACGAGGAACATTACGGTTTGTTATCCAGAGTGAATCTATGCCGCTGGTCAAAACATGAGAGCTTGGCGTGCACAAATACAAAGGAATCTCATTGTCATTAATTTTCTTGTAATCATTTTGCCATCCGCTCTTTTTGCCTCCCCTGCTCGCAGCAATTATGTCGTGCCGATTCCACTGCATTCCCCAGCTCTTCTTTTCGATAACATAATGATCAACAATGTGTTCCCCCAATAGCCCCTTCAATGCATGATTTAGGACAGCATAAGCTTCATAGGCCATTTTTTGGGCCACAGTAAGTGTGCGTCCAGATGCTTTCTTACCTTGAGTGCGAGGAGTTTCCGCCATATCCTTATGCCTCGGCGGACTACGCGCACCGTTTGCACGGCTGGCGGGGGCGCCGCTGCCGCGCACCATCGCAGCATTGCCCGCCACCGACATCGCCACGGCAGCCGCATGCTCACCCAGCAGGCCTTCCAGGAATTTGCGGATCTCGGCGGCGGCTTCGCGGATCGGGGCGGCGAGCTTGCCGCGCATGGAGCGCAGGCTGGGGGCGACGTCGCGCGCCAACTGTTCTATGCGGTCGGGGCACCACCAGTGTTTCTGGCCCAGGTAGTCCAGCATGGCAATGCAGCTTTCCAGCGCCATGTTGGCCTGGATGATGGCCGCTTGCGTGTTGCCGGCCCAGTCCAGCGCGCGCACCCAGCGCACGGCGCCGCCTTTCTTTTTGCCGAGCATGGTTTCTATCATCGCCACGCCGCTGTTGATGACGCCCTTGGCGCGCTTGCGCTGCCGGTACAGCGGCTTGAACACGGTCTTGAAGGCGCTGCCCACTTCGGGGATCACGCCGAAGGCGGCGAAGCCCAGGTCCACTTTCTGGTCCAGCGAAGCCTTGCCGAAGCCGCCGTGCTTGTTGATGCGGTACAGCGTGCCGGAGATGTCGCGCACGTCCATCACCTGGTCCATCACGGGGATCAGCGAGACCAGGCCGCCGATGATTTGCGCGGACACCATTTGCTCATCGTTGAAGTCGCCCATGATGAGGTCTTCCAGGAACTTCACGCAGTCGTCGATGATGCTCAAGCTTGCCCCCTTTCGTACTCGGCGCGCGCCTGCTCAACGGCCAGCCTGCCCTGCTCGCGCACGTCGGCTTTCCTGTGCTCCGGTTCGGGCAGTGGCGGCGCTTCCCAGTCGCGCGGGTCTTCGCCGAACTCCACGGTGTAGTCGCCCGGCGGCACGTTCTTCAGCTGGGCGTGGCCTTTGTCGTCCAGCTTGCCTTTGCGAACGGTGCCGTTGGCGAAGGTGACGAGGAAAGGGGCGCCAGGCACGCCGTCCAGGTCGTCGTACTGGAAGCGCAGTTCGATGTCGTTGCCGATGTTGTCCGGGTGCGGCAGCGCGGGCAGTTCGGGACTGGCGCTGGACGGGCCGGTCAGGTCTTTCATGGCGGCCTTGAAGGACATGGTGCCGGGGCCGTGCACGTCGATGTTGCCGCCTTCAAGGCGAATGTAGGCGCCCTGTGCCGTGAGCAGCACGTGCTGGCGCGCGGCGGCGGTGACGCTGCCGGCCGTGCTGGCCACGGTGATGGTTTTGTCGGCCGTGGCGCGGGTGGGGCCGGACTGGCTTTGGCTGCTGAACTTGCCGCTGGCGGCGTGCAGGCGTATGCCGGTTTCCTGGTTGGGCTTGTCCGCGTTGCCGGCTTTGCCGTAGGTGAACAGGGTGATGCCCGATTTGACCTGGTGCAGCAGGTTGCCTTGCGCGGCCTGGTCGATGTCCTGCCCGGCGGTGATGGCGCTGTGGGCCGCTGCCGTGACGATGGCGGAGGCCGGGGTGAGCGCGGCGATGCCGGCCGGGCTGGACAGCTGCAGCAGCGGCTGGCTGTAGGCGGTGGCGTCGCCCAAGCCGCCTTCGCCACCCTCGCTGCCGCCGCCCATGGCGCTGCCGCCGGCAACGGCGCAGAGCGCTGCGGCGGTCTGCGTGGTCTGCTTGATGGCTGGCAGCTCGGCCGGTGCGGGCTTGGCGCCGTTGGCGTCCGGCAGGCCGGCGTTGTGCTGCTGGGCGGTATCGGCCAGCTGGGTTTGCAGCTGGGCTGCGCTGTCAAGCTGGGTTTGCGCCTCGCGCGCGTCCATGTGGGCGCCGATGCCGCCGGCGCGGGCGTCGGCCGACAGCAGCATGCCGGCGCCGGCGCGCAGCGCCGTGGCGTGCTCGGCTTTGAGTTCGGCGCCGAAGCCGGCCGGGACAAGACGCTGGTTGTCGGTCTGGTGCCGCAGATGGCCGAGGTTGAGTTCGGCCGTGCCGGTGTGCGGGCTGGCATGGTGCTGCAAGGCCACGCGCGGCTGGCCGGGGCTGTCGTCGAACACCAGCTGGCGGTAGCTGCCGTCGCCGCGCTGGCTCGCTTGCAGGGCCTGACTCTTGATGCCGGACAGTACGGCTGGATGCGCATGGCCAGCCGCTTCGCCGGGAAACCAGGCGGCGGCGTTGCCGGTGGCGCTGCCGCCGCCTTGCGCCACCTGGTTGCTTTGGGCGTCGGCGGCGCCTTTGCCGTTGTAGAGCACGCCGATTACGACGGGGCGGTCGATGTCGCCTTCGATGAAGTCCACCAGCACTTCCTGGCCGACGCGCGGCACGGCGTTGCTGCCCCAGTTGGCGCCCGCCACCGGGGCCAGCGGCGTTGCCACGCGCACCCAGGTGCCGGCCTGGTCGTCGGCCGGGGCGCCGGCGTGGCTGGCCGGGTCCGGGTGCGCCAGGCGGCTATGGCTGGCGTCGCCGCGCTGCCAGTGGAACTGGACCTTGATGCGGTGGTCGCGGTCGGTGTACACGGGCGCGCCGGGCGGGCCGACCACCAGCGCGGTCTGCTGGCCGCGCACGGCGGGACGGGGGCGCAGCAGCTGGCCCTGGCCGTCGTCGCGCCGCGAGCGGTAAGGGACGGCGGCGCGGATGGCTTCAATACGGTTGCGGTACAGCGGGCGCTCGGCGATGCTGTCGCCGGCAGCGTGCGCGCTGGCGGTACTGTCGAGCAGGCCTGCAGCGCGGCCGGAGGCCCCGACGGCGGCTCCGGCGCCATTGGCATCGCCTGCGCTGCGGCCGGCAGCAGCGGCGCCGACAGCAGATACGGCGGCGCTGTGCAGCACGGCGCCCAGCTCGCCATCCAGCAGGGCTTGCAGCGGGCTGGCGGGCAGCGCGCGGGCCACGCTGGCGCGCAGGTCGGCGGCCAGGTTGTTGTGCATCAGGTGGACGGCGCGCACCACCAGCATGGTGCGCGCGTCGCCGCCGGCGGCGTCCAAGGTCGCTTCGCCGCTGAGGGTGAAGGTGGTGCCGGGCAGCAGCGTGCGCACGGTGCCGGCGCCCACGTGCACTTCCTGCTGCGCTTCCAGCGCTTCCAGCTGGCGCTGCGCGATGCGCTGGCCGTGCTCTCGGCTCACATAGGCGTACAGGCCGGGCGCGTCGCGGCTGGCCAGCGGGGCGCCGTCGCCGGCCGGGTCGGCGCTGGCGGCACTGACGCTGCGCACGTCCAGCGCGCGGTAGTCCCAGCTGAGCAGCTCGACCGCGTTGGTGCCGAGCCGGAATTCGGTACGCCAGCGGTCCATGCTGTCCTGCTTCATGACGGCGCCCGGCTGCGTAAAGCGCACTTCGCCGCAGGGGTTGGGCTGGAAGCTGCCGTTGTGGTCGGCAACCACCAGCGTGTGCATGCCGAGGCTGGGGCTGGCCGGATCCGCGCTGTGCTCGTAGTAGTAGAACAGGCCCTCTTCGCTCATCAGCCGTTCGGCGAAGGCGAAGTCGCTCTCCTGGTATTGGGTGACCAGGCTGCGGCGCGGATATTGCGCGCGGTCCTGGATGTCGAAGCGCCAGGCCGGGGCCAGCTTGCCCTGCCCGTGCCAGCGCGCAAACACGGCGTCCAGGATGTCGAACACGGTCGCGTCCTGGAACACGCGGCTGTCGCGGCCGTGGGCCAGGAAGGCGGTCCATGGTTCCAGGGTGAGCGCGTAGCGGGCGAAGCCGCCGTCCGCGCCGCCCAGCTCGGCAGCGGTGATGTGGCCGTGGAAGGCGCGCGGCGCGCCGGCCTCTTGCGAGAGCACCTGCAGCACGGCCGGCTGGCCGATCAGTGCGCGCAGGCCCAGGCCGGCGTCGGTGGACAGCGCGTCGATGCGCACCCGGAAGCCTTCGCCCAGCGCCTCTTCCGCCCGCACGCGCTCGGCCAGCAGCACGTCCGCCCCGAGCGGGGTGGCAAGTTGCAACAATCGGCTTGCTTGAGTGAAGTCAGGCGCGGGCATCGGAATGTTAGCGAATTAATATGTACGGCTGAGATTACAACTCAGAAATACACATCACGCAAGAACGATTCGATTGCCGCGCAGCAACCTGCGGGCGGCGCCCGGCTTACTTCAGGGTCAGCTTCAGGGCGGGCTTTTCGCCGTAGTCTTCGTAGCGCTCGTTGATGCCGCCGATGCAGAACGTGATCTCTTCGAGGATGTCCGGCGCCGCCGCTTTCATGGCGGCGGCATCCTTGATGACCACCTCCAGCACCTCGTTCGGCTTCAGGTGGAAGCTGGTCATGCCGTCTTCGTCGCGCACATAGCTCAGGCAGTCGATCCACGCGTCCATGGTGTTGCCGTAGGTGTCGGGGAAGCCGAAGGCGGCCTTGCATTCGGCGTGGAAGCTGTCGAAATCCTTGATCGCTGCGCCGTTCAATTCTGCGGTAGCCATGATTATTTTTCCTTCGGGTCGGTAACGAAACCCATCTTGCTCAGGCCGCGCGTCTGCGCGGCCGCCATCACTTGCGCTACCACTTCGTAGCGGGTGTCCTTGTCGGCCCGCAGTTGCAGCTCTGGCTGTACTTCCATCCTGGCCGCTTCGTCCAGGCGCTGCTCGAGCACGGCCTGCGCGACCGCTTCATTGTTCCAGTAAAGCTTGCCCGCGCCGTCGATGGCCACCGTCACCGTGGCCGGTTGCTGCTGCGACTGCTGCGCCTGGGCCTTGGGCAAGTCCAGCTTGACGGCGCTGGTGAAGGCCGGCGCGCCCAGGATGAAAATCACCAGCAGCACCAGCATCACGTCCACCATGGGCGTGACGTTGATGTCGGACATCGCTTCCTTCTGCCGGTGGTGGTTGAATGCGCCGAAAGCCATGGCGGTTCCTTAGCGGGCTTTGGTCAGGTAGGCGTGCAGGTCGTGCGCAAACGCGTCCAGTTCGGACAGTGTGAGGCGGTTCACGCGGTTGAATCCATTGTAGGCCAGCACCGCGGGGATCGCCACCATGAGGCCGATGCCGGTCATGATCAGCGCCTCGCCCACCGGGCCGGCGATCTTGTCGATCTGCACCGTGCCGTGGCTGGAGACGGCCGACAGCGCATGGTAGATACCCCACACCGTGCCCAGCAGGCCGACAAAGGGCGCGGTGGAGCCGATCGAGGCCAGCAGCGTCAGGCCGCTTTCCAGCTTGATGGTGGAGCGGTGGATGGCGCCGCGCAGCACGCGCGTGACCTGTTCGGCGTGGCCCATGTCGCCGGCCAGTGTGCGCTTGCTGACCACGTCCACCTGCGCTGCGCCTTGCTGGGCCAGCGGCAGGTAGATGCGCTCCGGGTCGGCCGCTTCCAGCGCGGCCACGCCGTCGCCCATGGTGGGTGCGTTCCAGAAGATTTCCACGGCGCCGGCGCTGCGCCGCACCCGCCACGAGGCGAACGCCTTGGACAGGATGAAGTACCAGCTCACCAGCGACATCGCCAGCAGCACATAGGCCACCGCGTGGCTCAGCGCATCGCCCTGCTCCCAGTAGCGGGCCAGGCTGAAGTGGTTCTCCAGGTCGTTCATCGTCAGTTCAGCGACAGCACGTCATTCATGTCGAACAGGCCCACGGACTTGTCGGCCAGGAAGCGCGCGGCGCGCACCGAACCGTTGGCATAGGACACGCGGCTGCTGGACTTGTGGCTGATCTCGATGCGCTCGCCGTCCGCCGCGAACAGCACGGTGTGGTCGCCGATGATGTCGCCGCCGCGGATGGTGGCAAAGCCGATCGAGGACGGATCGCGCGGACCGGTCACGCCTTCGCGCGCGTAGACCGCGCAATCCTTCAGGTCGCGGCCCAGCGCCTCGGCCACCACTTCGCCCATCTTCAGCGCGGTGCCGGACGGCGCGTCCACCTTGTGGCGGTGGTGCGCTTCGATGATTTCGATGTCATAGCCCACGTTCAGGTTCCTGGCCGCCAGTTGCAGCAGCTTGAGCGTAACGTTCACGCCCACGCTCATATTGGGCGCGAACACGATGGCGGTCTTCTTGGCCGCCGCGGCGATGGCCGCCTTGCCGGCCTCGTCGAAACCGGTGGTGCCGATCACCATCTTGATGCCGTGCTCGGCGCAGTAGGCCAGGTGTTCCAGCGTGCCTTCGGGGCGCGTGAAGTCGATCAGCACCTGCGCGCCGGCCAGGCCCTTGGCCAGGTCCGATTCGATGGCCACGCCGGCCGGCTTGCCGGAGAAGGCGGCGGCGTCCTGGCCCAGGCTGGGCGAACCTTCGCGGTCCAGCGCGCCGGACAGGCGCACTTCCGGCGTGCCCTGCACGGCTTCGATCAGCATGCGGCCCATGCGGCCGCTCGCGCCCGCGATTGCAATGTTCAGTTCAGTCATGCTCGGTCCTTCTTACTTCGATTCGATTTTCGGCGTGACCGGCACGGCCGCGCCTGCGCCCGAGTCGGTGCCGGCCGGCAGCGGCGCCGAGGTCGGCGACACGCCCTTGTTCTGCTCTTTCAGCACCTGCTTGGCGTTTTTCGGCGGACCGGCGATCAGCGCGATGTACTCCTGCTCGGTGGGCAGGTTGCCGCCTTCGAAGCGGTCAACCTTGCCTTCCTTGAAGTACACCACCACGGTGCTGTCGATGGTCTCGCCATTGCCGCGCGCCAGGCGGAACGGATAGTCCCAGCGGTCGGCGTGGAAGATGTCCTGCAACAGCGGGGTGCCGAGGATGAAGCGGACCTGGTCGCGCGTCATGCCGGGCTTCAGCTGCTGCAGCATTTCCTGGGAGATGAAGTTGCCCTGCTGGATGTCGGGACGGTAAGGGGAGAAGAACCACATGAATTTCTGCAGCTGCGAAATGCTGCGGACCTGGGCGCCCTTGCCGGCCACCACCGCGTTGTCTTCGACCTTCAGGTCAGCCTTCTTTTCGCCCAGCGTGCTGAGCGAGGCGCAGCCGGAAACGGCCAGCGCAAGGCAAATCGCGCCCGCCGCGAGGGGCGTGCGGCGTTTCATAGTGTGCAACATGGACTGCGGTATAGCCTGGGTGATGCGCATAAATGACCTCAAATCGATTGAGCGGAAGTGCCAAAACACTATATGATAAAGCACATTGTCCCACACACGAGTAAGAAACATGAGCAACAACCCAACCGACCTGAAGGCAAGCGGCCTGAAAGCGACTTTACCGCGCCTGAAGATCCTCGACATTTTCCAGAATAGCCCGGTGCGCCACCTGACTGCGGAGGATGTTTACAAGATCCTGCTGGCGGACAATATGGATGTTGGCCTGGCAACGGTCTACCGTGTGCTGACCCAGTTCGAGCAGGCCGGCCTGCTGAACCGCAACCACTTCGAGACCGGCAAAGCCATCTTCGAGCTGAACGCCGGCTCGCACCATGACCACCTGGTGTGCCTGGACTGCGGCCGGGTGGAAGAATTCTTCGACGAAGAAATCGAGCAGCGCCAGCAAAGCATTGCCGAAGCGCGCGGCTTCAAGATCGCCGAGCACGCGCTGGCCATCTACGGCAACTGCGTCAAGACGGCCTGCCCGCACAAGCCGTAATTTCCTGAGTGGTTGGCGCGTGGTCGCCTAATGGCTGCCTGATGGTAGCCTAGTGGTTGCTGAGCGCGTTTGACAGCAGCTTGGCGGTGATATCGACGATCGGTATCACCCGCTCGTAAGCCATGCGCGTCGGCCCGATCACCCCCAGCGTGCCGACAATCTTGCCGTTCGCCTCGTACGGCGCGGTCACCACGCTCATCTCGTCCATCGGCACCAGGTTCGACTCGCCGCCGATGTAGATCTGCACGCCGGAAGCCTTGCTCGACACGTCCAGCAGCTGCATCAGGCCGGTCTTCTGCTCGAACATGTCGAACATCTGGCGCAGCGACGTCATGTTGGACGACAAGTCGCTCACCGACAGCAGGTTGCGCTCGCCGGAAATGACCATGTCGTCCGCGCTGTCGGCCATCGCTTCGCTGCCGGCCTCCACCGCCTGCTGCATCAGGCGTCCCATGTCGGTCTGCAGCTGGCGCAGCTCGCCCTGCATGCGTCCGCGCACTTCCTCCAGCGCCAGGCCGCTGTAATGCTGGTTGATGTAGTTGGCCGATTGCACCAGCTGGGCCGGCGTGTAGTCGACGTCGGTCAGCAGCATGCGGTTCTGCACGTCGCCGGCCGGGCTGACGATCACCAGCAGGATGCGCTTCTCCGACAGGCGCAGGAATTCAATCTGCTGGAACACCGACTCGTGGCGCGGTGCCATCACCACCCCGGCAAACTGGGACAGCGAGGACAGCATCTGCGCCGCGTTGGCGATCAGCTTTTGCGGCTGCTGGCTGGGCAGGCGCATGCGCGCCTCCACCGAGCTCTCGTCGATATGCTGCACCGTCAGCAGCGTGTCGACGAAGATGCGGTAGCCGCGCGGCGTGGGAATGCGGCCGGCCGAGGTGTGCGGGCTGGATACGTAGCCCAGCTCCTCCAGGTCCGCCATGATGTTGCGGATGGTGGCCGGGGACAGCTCCAGTCCCGAGATTTTCGACAGCGCGCGCGAGCCTACCGGCTGGCCGTCGGCAATGTAGCGCTCCACGAGCGCCTTGAGCAGGGTTTGGGCACGAATATCGAGTTGCATAGGGTTATTATGCACGCAGACGCGCGCTGGCTGTAGATCAATCTGCCAGCTGGGTCTCCAGCCAGTGCAGAAGTTCGTCGAATGTGGCGCAGACGGCGTCCGGCGCGATGCCGTGCGCCTCGGCCTCGGCCAGGGCGGCGGCGCCGCGCCGGTTCATCCACACCGCGCGCAGGCCGGCGCGCTGGGCGCCCTCCACGTCCAGTTTCAAATCGTCGCCGACATATACCGCCGCCGACGGCGGCACGTTCAGCACCCGGCACGCTTCCAGGAAAATGGCCGGGTCCGGCTTGGCGCTGCCGAAGTGGGCGGCCGCCAGCGACACCTTGAAATGGTGGGCCATGCCGACAACTTCAAGATCCGCGTTGCCGTTGGTGATGGTGCCCAGCACCAGGCGCTCCTTCAGCTTGAGCAGGCCGGGCAGCACATCATCGTACAGCTGGACGGCGTTGCGCGCGGCCGAGAAATGGCGCATGGCGCCGTCCAGGTGGCGCTCGTCCTCGCCCAGCTCAGCGAACGCCGCCTGCAGGCCGGCGCGGCGCAGGCTGGCCAGGTCCACGTGCAGCTCGGGGCGCTCGGCCAGCAGCGCCATGCGGCGCGCGCGCAGCTGGTCGATGGAGAACTGCTGCGCCACGCGCGGGGCGTGCTCGGCCAGCCAGGCGTGCAGGGTCACTTCGGCCTGGGCGATCACCGGGGCAATCGGCCACAGCGTGTCGTCCAGGTCGAACAGGATGGCTTTCGGGGGCATGCGGGCAGTCATGGCGGTATTGTCGCACGGCTGCGGCGGCATGGGGAGCACGCGGCGGCGCTGCGGTTGCGGTGCAAGGCAGGGCCAGCGCATGCTAAATTAGCGGATTGTCCACACGGAGTGTCCCTTGCCCCAACTGCCCGCCTTGCGCGCCCCCTCCCCGCTGCCATTGTCGCCGCTATGGCGGGCATGGCGGCCGCTGGCCGCGCTGGCCCAGCTGGCTTTGCTGGCAGCCTGTTCCCTCCAGCCCACGGCAGGGCCGGCACAGCTGTCCGCCCCGGCCGCACCGGACGCGCAGGGCGGCTACGCCGCCTACGTGCTGGTGGGCGAGTCCGGCGCCGTCGCGCGCGTGGTGCTCGACGCGGCAGCCTGCCCCGCCATCATGGTCGATGGCGCCAGCCGCCCGATGGCGCAGCGCGCCGCGCCGGCCACCCTGCCGCTGCGCCCCAACGCCACCAAGGGCGACGCCAAGCCCTCCGCCTTCCCGCTACGCGTGTGCGAAGCGGACCTGCCGCCCGGAGCCGACAGCGCCAGGGTGGAAGGGCCGGGCTTTGCCACCGCCTTGCCGCTGCCGCGCCCCGCGCCGCAGCGCATCGTCGTCATCGGCGACACCGGCTGCCGCCTTAAAAGGAGCGGCAACGAATTCCAGGACTGCAACGACCCGCAAGCCTACCCCTTCGCCACGGTGGCGGCGGCGGCGGCGGCCTGGAAGCCGGACCTGGTGGTGCACGTGGGCGACTACCACTACCGGGAAAGCCCCTGCCCGCCCGGCAAGGCGGGCTGCGCCGGCAGCCCCTACGGCTACGGCTGGGACACCTGGCGCGAAGACTTCTTCCGCCCCGGGGCCGCCCTGCTGGCGGCCGCGCCATGGGTCGTGGCGCGCGGCAACCACGAACACTGCGAGCGCGCCGGGCAGGGCTGGTGGCGCCTGCTCGACCCACGCCCCCTGCAGAGCGGCCGCGACTGCATCGATCCCGCACGCGACGGCGACGCCAACTACAGCGCGCCCTACGCCGTACCGCTGGGCGGCGGCGCCCAGCTGCTGGTGGCCGACACGGCTTCCACCACCTGGAAAGGGCTGAAACCGGGGGACACCGGCCACGAGCAATACCGCGCCACCTACCAGCGGCTGGACGGGCTGGCGCAGCAGGCCGAGTGGAACATCGCCGTGATGCACCACCCCATCCTGGGTGTGGGCGCCGAAGTCCAGCCAAACGGGGCGCTGGCCTGGCACCTGGGCGACCTCGGCCTGCAGCAAAGCTTCGGTTCGCTCAATCCGCAGCTGTTGCCGGCGCGGGTGCAGGCGCTGCTGTCCGGGCATGTGCACCTGTGGCAGCAGCTGAGCTTTTCCAGTGCGCACCCGACCCAGTTCGTGGCAGGCTTCTCCGGCACCGCCGAGGCCATGGCCCCGCTGCCGGCCAGGCTACCGGCCGGCATCACCCCGGCGCCCGGTGCGGTGGTCGATCAGTTCAGCAGCTGGATAGGCGGCTTCGGCTTCATGGCCATGGAGCGCGGCGCGCCGGGCGAGTGGAGTGTGACGGTGCACGACCGCCATGGCGCGATAAAAAACCGCTGCCGTATCAGCGGCCGACGCTCCGTATGCAGCGTGACACAAGTACAATAGCCGGTTTCGCATGTCAAAAGTCACAAGCTGTTACAAGTTGCCGGTTCCGGATGCACTAAAATAGGCGCCGATTGCGCCTCTTGCCTCCGCAGCCGCAAGGCCCGGCCTTCCTTACCTTTGTACCTACATCAGTATCTGGAGAGTTTTATGAAAAGTTTGACCTCGCGTTGCGGCGCCGCCCTGCTGTTGGCCAGCGCGCTGGCCGCTTGCGGCGGCAGCGACAGCGGCAGCCTGCCGGTGAGCGGCAGCATTATCGGCCTGAACCGTGCCGGCCTGATCCTGAGCAACGGCGGCAAGCAGCTGGTGATCGACGGCGCGCCGTCCAGCTTCTCCTTCCCCGACCTGCTGGCGCCGGACACCGCGTTCGAAGTGAAGGTCGACAAGAGCCCGGACGGCCAGACTTGCCTGCCGAGCAACAACAAGAACAAGATCAACTACTACACCTACAGCACCACGGTGATCACCTGCTCCACCGAGCCGTTTGCGCTGGGCGGCACGGTTAGCGGCCTGACCGGCGCCGGCCTGGCATTGGCCAACGGCGACAACACGGTAGCCATCCTGCCTGGCGCCACCACGTTCACCTTCCCGGTCCCGGTGCCGAACGGCGCGCCGTACGGCGTGACCGTGCTCACGCAGCCGGCCGGGCAGAACTGCACCGTCGCCAACGGCACTGCGGCCAAGATGCCGATGGCCGCCGTCAACACCGTCGCCGTGACCTGCGTGAACAAACCTGCGTGATCAAACAAGCCTGGAGCAATACATGAAAGCATTCCCTGTACGCACTACCGCTGCGGCGGCCCTGCTGCTGGCGCTGAGCGCCTGCGGCGGCAAAGCGTCGTTCGACGTGGCCGGCGTGTTCGTCACCAGCCAAGGCGTTTCGCAGCCGATGGCCAATAGCGGCCTGGTGCTGCAAAACGGCAGCGACAACCTGCCGGTGCCGGTGGGCGCCACCACCTTCAAGTTCGGCAACAGCATTTCCTACGGTACCGCCTACGACATCAAGGTGCTGAAGCAGCCGGACCACATGACGTGCAGCGTGGTCAACGGCAGCGGTTCGGCCGGCCACACCGCCTCCATCTCGGCCAGCGTAATCTGCACCCAGAACACCTACACCATAGGCGGCACGGTCACCGGCATCACCGGCGACTACAACGTCAAGCTGACCAACGGCAGCCTGGGCGGCCAGGTCCTGCTGACCAAGGACACGCCGAACTTCACCTTCGGCACCCCGGTCGCGGATGGCCAGGCCTACGGCGTGTCCGTGCTGGAAATCACCTCGGTCACGGTCAGCCCGGTCAAGCTGGGCTGCAGCGTTGCCAATGGCACCGACGTGATGGGCAACGCCCCGCGCGCCAACATCGTGGTGACCTGCGCACCGACGCCGTAAGAAGGAGCGGGGAGATATAAATTAGCAGAATAACTGGTATCGCCAAAATAAATTGGCGATATATTCTGCGGCGCAGCATAATGCACCTGTCTCCTCCATTTCTTCCCAAAGAATTGGATTTAGCCCGCTCCCTGAGCGGGCTTTTTTTTTTGCTTGCTCCAACGCAAAATGGGGTCAGGGTTAATTATCTATGCGTGGATTGCATAGATAATTAACCCTGACCCCATTTTGGGGTTGGGAAAGTTAGACCGGTTTCAGCAAGTTGGCGAGGGCGACGTAGCCTTCCAGTGCGACCGTCTCGGGGCGGGCGGTGGGGTCGATGCCGGCGGCGCGGATCTGCTCTTCGGTGAACATGCCGGACAGGCAGTTGCGGATCACCTTGCGGCGCTGGGAGAACGCCTTCTGCACCACCGCTTCCAGGGTCTCGCGGTCGCACGGCAGCGGCTTGGCCACCGGGATCATGCGCACGATGGCCGAATCGACCTTTGGCGGCGGGTCGAACGCTTCCGGCGGCACCACGAACAGCAGGTCCATGTGGTAGCGCCATTGCAGCATCACCGACAGCCGGCCATATACCTTGCTGCCCGGCTCGGCCACCATGCGCTCGACCACTTCTTTTTGCAGCATGAAGTGCTGGTCCTGCACCTGCGGCGCGAAGTCGGCCAGGTGGAACAGCAGCGGGCTGGAGATGTTGTACGGCAGGTTGCCGACCACCCGCAGCTTTTGCCCTGCCGGCACCGGGATGCTGCCGAAGTCGAACTTGAGCGCGTCGCCGGAGTGGATGGTCAGCTTGTCGCGCGGGTATTTCTTTTCCAGCCGCGCCACCAGGTCGCGGTCCAGCTCGACCACGTGCATGTGGGGCAACGAACGCAGCAGCTGGTCGGTCATCGCGGCCAGCCCAGGGCCGATTTCCACCATGGCGTCGCCGGGGCGCGGGTTGATGGATTCGGTGATGCTGGACAGGACGTTGTCGTCGTGCAGGAAGTTCTGGCCGAAGCGTTTGCGTGCGATGTGTTTCATGGTTGTTCTTTTAAATGTGGTGAGCGGCGCCGGCCATGGCGGCGGCCGCGGCGATGGCCGCTTCCATGCTGCCGCATTCGGCGCGGCCCAGGCCTTGCGCGGCCAGGTCGAGCGCGGTGCCGTGGTCGACCGAGGTGCGGATCAGCGGCAGGCCGAGCGTGATGTTGATGCCGCGCCCGAAGGTGGCGTATTTGAGCACCGGCAGGCCCTGGTCGTGGTACATGGCCAGCACGCAGTCGGCGTCGCACAGGTATTTGGGCTGGAACAGGGTGTCGGCCGGATAGGGGCCGCTGGCGGCGATGCCGCGCCCCTGCGCCGCCGCGATGGCCGGGGCCACCACGTCGAGGTCTTCGCGCCCCAGGTAACCGTTTTCGCCCGCGTGCGGGTTCAGGCCGGCCACCAGGATGCGCGGCGCGGCGATGCCGAATTTAGTCTTCAGGTCGTGCGCGATGATGTCCAGCGTGGTGCCCAGGCTGTCCACCGTCAGCGCGCCGGCGACATCCTTGAGCGGCAAATGGGTGGTGGCCAGGGCCACCCGCAGCGGCGGCTGCGGCGCCTCGCCGGCCGGCGGCAGCGGTTGCCCGGCCAGCATCATCACCACTTGCGCGGTGCCGGTTTTTTCGGCGAAGTATTCGGTGTGGCCGGAGAACGGCACGCCGGCGTCGTTGATGGTGCTCTTTTGCAGCGGCGCCGTGGCCACCGCGTCGAACCAGCCGGCGCCGATGCCTTCGATGGCCGCGTCCAGCGTGGCCAGCACGGCGCGGCCGTTTTCCTTGTCCAGCGTGCCGGGCACCACGTGCGCGGCCAGCGGCACGTCGATCACGCTGACGGTGCCGGGGCCGAAGTGCGGCAGGCCGCCGTTGCGCACCGCCTGCAGCGACAGCGCGGACAGCCGGATCTCGGGGTCGATATAGCTGGCCGTCATGGCCAGGAAGGCGGCGTCGCCCAGCAGCACGCAATTGACTTCCTTGCGCATGGCCCAGGCGGCGCGGATGGAAATTTCCGGACCGATGCCGGCCGGTTCGCCCACCGTGACCGCAATGGCCGGGCGGGCGCCGGGGGGGCGCACTCTGGGGCGCCCGGATTGCAGAGTGGCGCTCATCGAGGCTCCCCTTCCCTGGTGGATTATTTCAGGTCGTCGCCGCGGTACTCGACGTAGGCGCGGTCGCGTACCTGGCGCTGCCAGTCTTCGGCCGCTTCCTCGGTCTTGCGTTCGCGGATGGCGTTGCGGGCGGCGGTGCGCTGCTTCTCTTTCGACAGGTCGTCGGTCTTGCGCTCGAGCACTTCGATCAGGTGGTAGCCGAAACTGGTTTCCACCGGGGCGCTCACTTCGCCGATCTTCAGGCCGTTCATGGCCGCCTCGAACTCCGGCAGCGTGTCGCCCGGCATCAGCCAGCCCAGGTCGCCGCCCTTGGAAGCCGAGGTGTCGTTCGACTGCAGGCGCGCCAGGTCTTCGAACTTGGCGGCCTTGTTGTCCAGGCGCTCCTTCAGGTCTTCCAGCTTGCGCTTGGCGTCGGCCGCGCTGGTGCTGGGGGTGACCTTGATCAGGATGTGGCGCGCGCGGGTCTGCGTCACGGCCGCCGCCGCCTGGGCTTCGGCCATGCTGCGCTTTTCGCTCAGCTTCAGGATGTGGAAGGCGCCCACGCTTTTCATCACCGGCGTGACCTGGCCCGGCTTGAGTTTTTCCAGCGCTTCGGCGAACAGCGGCGGCAGGCGGTCGGCGCTGCGCCAGCCCACTTCGCCGCCCTTGAGCGCGTCGCCGGCGTCGGAGTAGGTGGCGGCCATCTTGGCAAAGTCGGCGCCGGTGCGCAGCTGGCGCATCACTTCGTCGGCGCGCGCTTTCTTCTGCGCGATCACTTCCGGCGAGGCGTTCTCCGGAATCCGGATCATGATCTGCGAGATGTTCATTTCAAACTGCTCGGCGGCCATGGCCGCTTCGGCGGCCAGGTGGGCGTCCACTTCGGCGTCCGAAATCTGCACCTTGGAGTCGACCTCGTGCTCGCGCAGGCGCTGCATGATGATCTCTTCGCGGATCTCTTCGCGGAAGGCGGCGAAGGTGATGCCTTCCTTCTCCATCTGGTTGCGCATGTCCTGCACGGTGAGCTTCTGCTGCTCGGCGATACGGGCGATGGCGCGGTCGAGCTGATTGTCGTCCACGCGCACGCCCATTTCCTTGGCCAGCTGCAGCTGGGCGCGTTCGACGATCATGCGCTCCAGGATCTGGCGCTGCAGGTCGGCGTCGCCGGGCAGCTGCACGTTTTGCGCCTTCATGCGCTGCACCACGGTCTTGACGCGCTCGGTCAGCTCGCGGCGGGTGATGACGTCTTCATTGACGACCACGGCGATCGAGTCGATCGGCGTGTTATTGGTCTGGCCGACCGGGACCGGCGGCGTGAAGCCCTTGCCGGCGGCAGGGGCGGCTGCGGGGGCGGCGGGTGCGGCGGCTGGCTTGGCGTCCTGCGCCAGGGCATGGCCGCCGGCGGTGATGGCGCACAGCAGCAGGGCTGCGATCTTGAGTTGGTGCATACGGGCATTACGCATAGATGTGACGCTCATGAGTCAGTGGTGAAGGATAAAACCGGGTTAGCGGCGGGTGCTCTCGTTCAGGCGCTGGTAGCCTGGAATGCTGTTGCGCAGCACCTCCAGCGGATTGCCGACGCCGAACTTGGACAGGCCGTTCAGTTCCAGCTGGAAGAAGATCGGCGTGGACGCTTCCTCGGCGGTGGTCACGAAGCGCTGCGCGCCCATGCGGAACACCCAGCAATCGTGCGCGTATTCCAGGCCCAGCAAGCCTTCCAGGATCTTCTTGCCCTGCAAAGAATAGCTGATGCGGCCCACGCCGTACCAGCGCGCCGTCAGCGGCCATTGGCTGGACAGGTCCACGTTCTTGAACACGTCCTTGTTGCTGACCGAGTCGCGCAGGTAGCGGTAGCCCAGGTTCAGCACTTTCTTCGGGCCGGGGCTCCAGCGCACCGCGTGGTTCGAGCTGACCACCCGGCTGTCCGAGGGATTGTACTGCACCGCGCTGTCGAGCACCCAGCTGTCGGAGATGACGCCGGTGGCCGCCAGCAGGATGTCCGACTTGGCGTCGCGCGTGGGGGTGCTGGCGTCGAGCTGCACGCGCTGGTCGCTGAAGTAGAAACGCTGGCCAAAGGCCAGGCGCAGGCGCTCGGCGCCGCTCGCTTCCAGGAAGCGCGACACCACCGCCGCCGTGACGTGGTTGGCGTCGCCCACCCGGTCCGAGCCGACGAAGCGGTTTTCGTTGAAGATCTGCGAGAAGTTGAAGGTGGCCGCCGCCGTGTCGAAGTTCGGGAACTCCTTCTGGTCACGGTACGGCGTCTTCACGTAGAACAGGCGCGGCTCCAGCGTCTGCGTGGCGTTGCGGCCGAACAGCTTGGTGTCGCGCTCGAACACCAGACCCGAATCGAGCGACATGGTGGGCACGGCGCGCGTGAGCGACTTGCCGTCCGCGCCGTCGTGCGGGTCGAGCTGGTAGGCCGCTGCGTTGAGCATCAGCTTGGGCGTGATGAAGTAGCTGGGGCCGATGATGGGGTAGCTCACCTGCGGCACCGCCACCAGGCGGTTGCCGCGCGTCAGGGTCGGGTGCCAGAAGCTGGTCAGTTCACTGCTGACCTGCCAGTCGAAGCCGGCCACGTCGTAGCGGGCGGCGTGGAAATTGATGGCCGGCAGGCGGTCGTACGGGCGCGGCACGAACAGCGGCGAGCCGGCGACGGCCGCCGGGTCTTGCAGCACCTGGTACTTCTGCACCCGCGCCGACAGGCTCCAGTATTCGCCGCGATAGTCGGTGCGCAGCTCGCGCAGCAGCTGGCGCTCGGCCGAGCCGGACACGGTCTTGGAAAAGTCGTTCGGGTAGTTGTTGTCCGATGCGGCGCGCACGTTCCAGCCGTAGGACCAGTCCTTGGCGATGGCCTGCGTGTGGTTGGACGTGATCATCCAGCGGTCGGCGTCGGCCAGCTTGTCGTTCGGCAGGTACTCGACGAAGGTGTCGCCGGCGTAGCTGCCGGCGTCGGTTTCGCCGATATAGCGCGCATGCGCCCCGATCTGGATGCCGCGCCGCGCGATCAGGCGCGGGAACAGCGTCAGGTCGCGGTTGGGCGCGATGTTGAAGTAGTACGGCACCGTCAGCTCGGCGCGGCCCTTGGAGCCGAAGCCCGGGATCGGCGGCAGCCAGCCGGAGCGGCGCGCGCCCGACAGCGAGAACGACATGGCCGGGGTGCCGATGATGGGCACGTCCTTGAAGTAGACGACGGTCTTGCCGGCCACGCCCACGTCGCGCCCGGAATCCAGGTTCAGCGTGCTCGATTTCAGGTACCAGTCCGGATTCGGACCCTGGCAGGTGCTGTAGGTGCCGTCGATGACCAGCGCCTCGTCCTCGTTGAGGAAGTTGATGCGCTGCGCCTTGCCCTGGGCCGCGTTCAGCTCCAGCTTGTAGGTCGGGTTGAGCATATAGCCCTTGCCCGACTCCATGTTCAACTTGAGCTCGTCGCCGGTGTAGTAGTCGCCGTAGCGCCAGATCTTGACGCCGCCGCGCGCCTCCACCTCGTCCTCGACCTGGCGGAAGCAGGCCGTGTCGGCGGTGACGCGGGTCTTGTCGCGCACGATTTCCACATCGCGCGTCAGATTCAGCTCGCGGTCCGGCCGGCCGTCGAATTCTTCGGCGCGGATGACGGTGGGCGCTTCCGGGTCCGCCACGTGGCTGCGTTTGGGGGCGGTCTGGGCATAGCCGGGCACCGCGGCGGCGGTGACGAGGGCCGTGAGCGCGAACGCCCAGCTGTGGGGGCTAGGAGGGACTGAGAACCGGCTCATGAAATGAAGGGACGAAACACCATTGACAGGCGATTTTTTAAGTTGAATCCCTTATTATATGGGAATTGTTCACACCAACCGGATTCCACAGGCTGTTTCATGTCTTTATTGTCTAACTTATCACCTAACGGCGCATCCAACGCCGCCCACGACGGCGCCCAGGCGACCGACGCACGCCTGATCCTGTTGAAAGATTGGCTCGTTTCCCTCAACCTGGTCGATCCCGCGTCGGCCCGCCCTGCCTCGGCAGACGCCAGCTTCCGCCGCTATTTCCGCGTCGACGTGCTGCCCGCGCACCAGCCGGCCCACGGCGCCACCCTGATCGTGATGGACGCGCCGCCCGAACGCGAGAACGTGCCGGCCTTCGTCAAGGTTGACGCGCTGTTCGCCGCCGCCGGCGTATCGGTGCCTGCCATCGTGGCGCAGGACGTCGAGCGCGGCTTGCTGCTGCTGCAGGACCTGGGCGTGAGCACCTATCTGCAAGTGCTGGACCACGACAATGCCTCCACCATGTATGCCGAGGCGCTGGAAGCGCTGGTGAACATCCAGAAGGCCAGCCAGCCCGGCGTGCTGCCCGAATTCGACCGCGCCTTCATGCTGCGCGAGCTGAACCTGTTCCCGGAATGGTACATCGCCAAGCACCTGGGCGCGGTGCTGACCGAAGCCCAGGCGGCCGAGCTGCAGAAGGTGTTCGACGCCATCATCGCCAACTGCCTGGCGCAGCAGCAGGTCTACATGCACCGCGATTTCCACTCGCGCAACCTGATGTGGATGGACGAGAAGAATCCCGGCATCCTCGATTTCCAAGACGCCGTGTACGGCCCCATCACCTACGACGTGGCCTCGCTGCTGCGCGACGCCTACATTTCGTGGGACGAGGAACTGGTGCTGGACTGGGCCATCCGCTACTGGCAGCACGCCAAGGCCGAGGGCCTGCCGGTAAACAAGGACATCGATTCCTTCTACAAGGACTTCGAGTACATGGCGCTGCAGCGCCACTTGAAAATCCTCGGCATCTTCTGCCGCCTGAACTACCGCGACGGCAAGCCGCTGTACCTGGGCGACTTGCCGACGGTGCTGGAGTACGTGCGCAAGACGGCCGGCCGCTACAAGGACTTGAAGCCGCTGCTGCGCCTGCTGGACGCGCTGGAAAACAAGCAGCCCCAAGTCGGCTACACCTTCTGAGGACGGCGCCATGAAAGCCATGATACTGGCCGCCGGACGCGGCGAGCGCATGCGTCCGCTGACCGACGACTGCCCGAAACCGCTGCTGAAGGTGCGCGGCCGGCCGCTGATCGTCTGGCACATCCTGAACCTGGTGCGCGCCGGGATCACGGACATCGTCATCAACCATTCCCACCTCGGCCACATGATCGAGGACGCGCTGGGCGACGGCAGCCAGTTCGGCGCACAGATCCGCTATTCGCCGGAGCCGGTGCCGCTGGAAACGGCGGGCGGCATCGCGCAGGCGCGCCACCTGCTGGGCGAAGAGCCCTTCCTGGCCATCTCGGGCGACATCTACTGTCCCTACTTCGACTTCGAACAGGTCAAGGACGTGCTGCACGATAAGGACATGTGGGGCAACCCTTACCCGAAGGACAAGCGCGACGCGGCCTGGATCTGGCTGACCAAGAACCCCTGGCACAACCCGAAGGGCGACTTCGCGCTGAACATGTACACCGTCGCCAATGAAGGCGAGACGCTGTGGAACTTCGGTAACATCGGCGTGTACCGCGCCGAAATGTTCGACGGCATCGCGCCGGGCCAGCGCGCCGGCCTGGGCAAGCTGCTGCGCCAGTATGCGGACCTGGGCCAGGTGGGCGGCGAGCTGTACGAGGGCGACTGGGTCAACGTCGGCACGGTGGACCAGCTCAATGAGCTGAACGGCGTGAAGGCCGCCGCCGGAAGCTCCGCGCCATGAACGCCTACGCCCTGCGCCGCAAGCGCCTGCTGGCGCTGATGGAGCCGGGCAGCGTGGCCGTGCTGGCCACCGCGCCCGAAGTGCCGCGCAACAGCGACAGCGACTATCCCTACCGCCACGACAGCCACTTCTACTACCTGACCGGCTTCACCGAGCCCGAAGCGGTGCTGGTGCTGGCGGCGCCGCATCACGACACGCCGGCCCAGGCCATCCTGTTCTGCCGCGAGAAAAACGCCGAGCGCGAAATCTGGGAGGGCTACCGGCACGGCCCCGAAGCGGCGCGCGCAGCCTTCGGCGTCGACGCCGCCTTCCCCATCGCCGCGCTCGATACCGAGATGGCGCGCCTGCTGGCCAACGTCGCCACGCTGTACGCGCCGCAAGGCCGCGCGGCGCAGCACACACTGCTGGAGCCGCAAATCAAGCGCTGGATAGACGCGGTGCGCGGCCAGTCCCGCAGCGGCGTGACGGCGCCGGAAACGCAGCACAACCTGCTGCCGCTGATCGATGAGATGCGCCTGGTCAAGGACGAGGACGAGCAGGCCACCATGCTGCGCGCCGCCACCATTTCCGGCCTGGCCCACGCGCGCGCCATGCGTGCCTCGCGGCCCGGCATGCACGAGTACGAGATCGAGGCGGAGCTGCTGTACGAGTTCCGCCGCCATGGCGCGCAGGCGCCGGCCTACAACTCCATCGTCGCCAGTGGCGCCAATGCCTGCGTGCTGCACTACAACGCCAACAATGCGCAAACCAAAGACGGCGACCTGGTGCTGATCGACGCCGGCTGCGAGCTCGATGGCTACGCTTCCGACATTACGCGCACCTATCCGGTCAACGGCCGCTTCAGCGCGCCGCAGCGCACGCTGTACGAACTGGTGCTGACGGCGCAGGCCGCCGCGCTGCAGGCGATCCACCCCGGCCAGCCCTACCAGGCGGTGCACGACGCCGCCGTGCGGGTGCTGGCGCAGGGCATGCTGGACCTGGGCCTGCTGGACAAGAGCAAGTACGCCAGCGTGGATGAAGCCATCGCCGCCAAGGCCTACACGCGCTTTTATATGCACGGCACCGGCCACTGGCTGGGCATGGACGTGCACGATGTGGGCCTGTACCGCGATGTACACACCGCCGGCACCCCGTCGCGCCTGCTGCACGCGGGCATGGTGCTGACGGTGGAACCGGGCATTTACGTGCGCCCGGGCGAGGACGTGCCCGAGCAGTACTGGCACATCGGCATCCGTATCGAGGACGACGTGCTGGTGACGAACGAGGGCTATACCATCCTGAGCGCCGCCGCGCCGAAGACGGTGGAAGAGATCGAGACGCTGATGCAGCACGCCGTGCAGCAAGCGGCGCAGCCGGCCGCGCAGCCATGAGCGGCCCGCGCACCTATACCGGCGCAGCGCCGGTGCAGCAGATGCAGCCGCTGCCGCCGGACTATGCCATCGCCATCTGCGGCGCCGGCCCGGCCGGCATGGCGCTGGCGGCGCTGCTGGTCAAGCGCGGCGTGGCGCCCCAGCGCATCGCGCTGATCGACGCACGCACCCTGCAGCAGGCCAGCAACGATCCGCGCTCGCTGGCCCTGTCCTACGGCAGCCGCCAGATCCTGGAAGACATCGGCAGCTGGCCGGTGCCCGCCACCGCCATCCACCAGATCCACGTGTCGCGCCGTGGCCAGTTCGGCCGCAGCGTGATAGACCGCGAGGAGCACAAGCTCGACGCACTGGGCTACGTGAGCCGATACGGCGCGCTCGTGACGGAGCTGGGCGCGGCCTGCGGGCGCGCCGGCATCGCCGCGCTGCGGCCCGCGCTGGTGACCGGCCTGGACGAGCAGCCCGGCCAGGTCGCCATCGCCGTCGAGGAGGACGGCAAGCGGCGCACGCTCACGGCCTCCATCGTGGTGCAGGCCGAGGGCGGCCTGTTCGGCGAGCAGCAGGCCAAGTCCATGCAGCGCGACTATGGCCAGACCGCCATCATCGCGCAGGTGCGCAGCAGCGCGCCGGTGCCGCACCGCGCCTACGAGCGCTTCACCGCGCAAGGCCCGCTGGCGCTGCTGCCGCAGGACGATGAATACTCGCTGGTGTGGTGCGTGCGGCCGGAGACGGCGCACAGCCTGCTCGGCCTGGACGACGCGGCCTTCCTGCAGCAGCTGGGCGAGGCCTTCGGCACGCGGCTGGGCAGCTTCACCGGCGTCTCGCGCCGGCTGGCCTTCCCGCTCGGATTGAACGCCGGCGTACAGGGATCGGCGCGCATGGCCGCCATCGGCAACGCCGCGCAGACCCTGCACCCGGTGGCGGGCCAGGGCCTGAACCTGGGCCTGCGCGACGCCGCCGTGCTGGCGCGCCTGCTGGCGCAAGGCGCCACGCCGTCCATGCTGGCGCAATATGAAAGCCTGCGCCGCGGCGACCGCAGCCTGACCGTGCACCTGACCGACACCATGGCGCGCGTGTTCGCCAACGACTCGCCCGCGCAGGTCCTGCTGGGCGCCTCGCTTGCCGCCATCGACTTGTTCGGCCCCGCGCGCAGCGTGCTGGCCGAACTGATGATGTACGGCCGCCGCTAGACGCCCAGCCAGCCACCAGCCAGCCGACGCGCCATGCCCGCCTCCGCCCCCCAAGCCAGCGCCTCCCTTCCGCTGCACCGGCGCGCGTTGAGCGTGGCGCTGGCCGTGGCGGCGTTGCTGTCCGCCTGCCGCGCCGCGCAAGCCGGCGACGTGATGACCTGGGTGATGCCCGACTTCGCCCCCGCTTCCATCCCTGTGAACGGCAAGCCGGGCCAGGGCGTGGCCGACCAGGCGGTCAATTTCATCCTGGCCAGATGGCCGCACACCGAACACCGCTTCATCTACGCCAACGCGCGCCGTACCTGGGAGATGCTGGGGCGCGGCGAGCAGGTCTGCTTCGCTGCGGCGCTGCGCACGCCGGACCGCGAACGGATCGCCTACTTCAGCGACGCCAACCGCCTGCCGCCGCCCAGCCTCGTGGTGCGCAGCGACACCCTGCCGGCCATACCGCTCAACAGTGCCGGCGAAGCCAACCTCACCGCCCTGCTGGCGCAGGGCGCGCTGCGCGGCCTGGTGGTGGACAAGCGCAGCTATGGCGAGTTCGCCGACCAGGCCATCGCGCAGCGGCCCGCGCCATCCGGGCTGCACACCACGGCGGCCGGCAACTACGGCAAG